>JBJOQI010000340.1:0-4111 GCA_046050045.1 Pseudomonadota bacterium
AGCCGTCAAGGCCAAGGGCAACGTGGTGCAGTTCTGGTCGGGTGAAAACGAAGCCAACGCCGGCTTCGTCGCCAACGGCGCGACGCTGGGCCATTGCTGGGATTCGACCGGCTACAACCTGCGGAACGACGGCTACGGCTATGTCCCGCCGGTGGAAGGCGCCTTCGCCTGGCACCAGGGCTTCGTGCTGATGAAGAACGCCGTCAACGTCGATCAGGCGCACGAGTTCGCCAAGTTCGTCTCGACCGCCGAAGGTTCGGCCATGTGGGCCGCCGCCTTCTCGTCGAACGCGGTGGGCAAGGGCTCGGCCGACTTCATCGACCCCGATGTCGCCGCCTACTACACCGGCACCTTCAACGACGAGGCGCTGGGCAAGCTGTGGTGGTGGCCCGAGCAGACGGCAGAATTCATCGCCAAGCGCGGTGAATACGCCGACAAGTTCAAGGCCGCCTGACCTGCATCAACGGGGAATTCGCCGGGCCATGCGCCCGGCGAATTTCCGTTTGGCACAAGGCGCGGAGACACGCGCCGGCCACCACTGACAACGACAAGACCAACAGGGGACATATCGCATGAGCGCCGGAATCGATCTGGACGACGTCTGCTGCGACTTCGGCACGTTCCGGGCCGTCGACCACGTCAACGTGAACATCAAGCCGGGCGAATTCTTCTCGTTCCTCGGGCCGTCGGGCTGCGGCAAGACCACGATCCTGCGCATGATCTCGGGCTTTCTGGAACCCAGTTCGGGCGTGATCCGCATCGGCGGCAAGGACGTGCGCGGCCAGCGCCCGAACCAGCGCCCGACCGCGCTGATCTTCCAGAACCTCGCGCTGTTTCCGCTAATGCCGGTCTGGGAAAACATCTCCTTCGGGCTCGAGGTGCGGGGCGTCGACAAGGTCAAGCGCCGCGCGCGCGCCGAGGAACTGCTGAAGCTCGTCGATCTGCCGGGGGCGGGCGACAAGATGGTCAGCCAGCTGTCGGGCGGCCAGAAGCAACGCGTGGCCATTGCCCGTGCGCTTGCCGTGGAACCTGCAGTGATGCTGCTGGACGAACCGCTCTCGGCACTCGACCTGAAGCTCCGCCAACACATGCGTGCGGAACTGCGCGCGATCCAGAAGCGCACCGGCGTCACCTTCATCTACATCACCCACGACCAGGGCGAGGCGCTGGCCATGTCCGACCGCGTCGGCGTGATGAGCCAGGGCCGCCTGCAGCAGGTGGCCGACCCGCGCGAGATCTACAACAACCCGGTCAACGGCTTCGTCGCAAGCTTCGTGGGCGAGAACAACATCTTCACCGGGACCATTGCCAACCCTTCAGGCGGCATGGCCGGCTTCGAGACGCCGCACGGCACCTTCCAGGCGCGCCTTGGCGCGGGCGCGACCAGCCCCGGTGCAAAACTCTACGTCCGGCCCGAGCACGTGACCTTCTCGGACCAGCCGGGCAGCGGAAACTCGCTTCCCGTGACGATCGGGGACGTCGCCTTCGAGGGCAATTTCATCTCGGTCCATGCAAAGTCCGACAGCGGAATGACCATGGTCGCAGAACTGCGCAACGACGGCTCGGCCACGGTTCCGGCGGCGGGCGCGCGCCTGCATGCCCACTTCGACCCCGCCCGGGCAGCGATCCTGCCCGACGAAACGAAGGGCTGACGTTGATGGACACGCTCTTTCGCCGCTACGGCAAGACGCTGACCGGGGCCTTCGTCTTCCTGACCGCCTTCTGGCTGCTCGCGCTGGTCATCCTGCCCAACATCACCCTGTTCGAGGCCTCGTTCCGCCCCTATCTGCCCGTGGTCGAGATCGGCGGGCCCAAGGATGTCTACTCGCTCGACAACTACGGAAAGTTCCTGAAGAACCCGGTGGACGCGAGTTTCTTCGGCTACGCCTTCACGATGCCGGTGCATCTCAAGACCTTCCTTGCGACGGTCTTCTATTCCGGCATCGTCACCTTCGTGACCTTCCTGCTCAGCTATCCGCTGGCCTACTACCTTGCCAAGGTCGTCAGCCCGAAGTCGCTGCCGACGCTCGTGCTGCTGCTCTTCATCCCGCTCTGGGTGTCCGAGGCGCTGCGCGCCTTTGCGTGGTACATCATCCTGACGCTGAACGGCCCCCTGAACGCGGTTCTGGTCGGCATCGGGCTGCTGGAAAAGCCGATCCGCTGGCAGAACGGCGTCATCACCGACTACGACGCCATCATGATCGGCCTGATCTACACCTACACGCTGTTCATGATGTTCCCGATCTACGGCTCGATCCAGTCGCTCGACACCAACCAGATCGAGGCGTCCGAGGACCTTGGCGCGAAGTGGTGGCAGACGCATCTGCGCGTGGTCCTGCCGCACGCCAAACCCGGCATCGCCTCGGGCTCGGTCATGGTCTTCATGCTTTGCGCGGGCTCGCTTCTGGTGCCCTCGGTCCTGCCCTCGACCCGGTCGAACTGGTTCACCCAGACGATCCAGCAATGGATGCTGGAAAGCCAGGACTGGAACACGGGCGCGGCCTATTCCTTCCTCTACATCCTGCTTTGCACGGTCGTCGTGGCGCTGGCCATGTGGCTGTTCAAGGTCAAGCTCAGCGACATCGCGAAGTAGGGGGGCAGCCATGCACAAGACACGCAACCTGCTGCTCGGCCTCTATACGGCGGCGTTCCTGTTCTACATGTTCGCGCCGCTCGCCATCATGGGCGGGGCCGCGTTCAACGACAACAAGCTGCCCTCGGTCTATCCCTGGAAGGGCTTCACCTGGCGCTGGTTCAACGACCTCGTGAACGATCAGGTCATGTGGACCTCGTTCGTGAACACGATCCTGGTCGCGCTCGCGGTCGTCGCCATCGCGGTGCCGATCGGGACGGCGGGGGCCATCGTCATCAACTCGATCACCGGACGTGTCCGGGCCGTGCTCTACGGCGTGATGGTCGCCCCGATCCTGATGCCGGGCGCGGTCATCGGCATCTCGACGCTGCTGTTCTGGAACAAGATCAGCGTGCCGCCGGGGCTGCACCTGTCGGTGCTGGGGCAGGTCAGCTTCATCGCGGCCTTCGTGATGCTTCTGGTGCTGGCGCGCCTGCAAAGCTTCGACCCGGCGCTGGAAGAGGCGGCGCTCGACCTGGGCGCATCCTACCCGCAGGTGCTGCGCCGCATCCTCTTGCCGCACCTCTACCCGGCCCTTGGCGCGGGGGCGGCCATCGCCTTCTTCCAGTCGATCGAGAACTTCAACGTGACGCTGTTTACCCGCGGCACATCGAACACGCTGACGGTCTACGTCTTTTCCAAGGTCCGGTCTGGCATCACGCCCACGATCAACGCCCTGGCCCTGATGCTGATCCTGATGACGGTCGTTCTGGCCGTCTGGTACGAAATCGCTCGCCGCCGCAAGGAGGCCCGCGAAAGGGCGCTTGTGGTCGCCACCGACGACTGAGGACGCGACTGAGGACGCCATGAAGATCGCGAAACTGGAGACCTTCACGACAGAATTCGTGGGGTTCGTGAAACTGACGACCGACAGCGGCGAAACCGGCTGGGGCCAGGTCTCGACCTACAACGCCGACATCACCTGCGAGGTCTTCCACCGCCAGGTCGCGCGCCATGCGCTTGGCACCCAGGTCGCGGACCTTGACGACACGCTCGCGCTCATCGGCGAGCGGGAGCACAAGTATCCCGGCAGCTACCTGCGCCGCGCGATGGCCGGGCTTGATACCGCCGTCTGGGACCTGCGCGGCAAGGTTGCGGGCAAGCCGGTCGTCAGCCTGCTGGGCGGGACGCCGGGAAAGCTCCGCGCCTATGCCAGCAGCATGAAGCGCGACATCACGCCAGCCGACGAGGCCGCACGCTTCGTCCGCCTGCGCGACGACAAGGGTTTCACCGCCTTCAAGTGGCGCGTCGGCGCCGAATGCGGCCGCGACCGCGACGAATGGCCGGGACGGACCGAAGAGGTCGTCCCCGTGGTATCGAAGGCGCTCGGCGACGGGATCGACAAGCTGGTGGATGCCAATTCCTGCTACAGCCCGAAGCGCGCCATCGCGGTCGGCCGGATGCTGCAGGACAACGGCATCGGGCATTACGAGGAACCCTGCCCCTACTGGGAGTACGACCAGACTGCTGAGGTGCGGG
>JBJOQI010000341.1:0-5635 GCA_046050045.1 Pseudomonadota bacterium
GCTTCCTCTTGTGCCCGATGCCGGGGCTGGTGGTGCGGATCAGCGTCGAGGAAGGGCAGGAGGTGCAGGAAGGCCAGGCCCTGGCCACGGTCGAGGCGATGAAGATGGAAAACATCCTGCGCGCCGAGCGCAAGGGGACCGTCAGGAAGATCAACGTTGCGGCCGGGGCCAGCCTGCGGGTCGACGACGTGATCCTCGAGTTTGCCTGAGGGGCCCGCGTGGAGCTGACCCTTCACCTTGGCGCGCACCGGACGGGCTCAACGGCCCTGGCCGCGGCGTTCCGCCTGAACCGCGTGGCGCTTGCGGGCATGGGTCTGGCCTTTCGTGGCCCGCACCGGCTGCGCGAGATTGCGGACTTTAGCAGCGTGGTGAAGCTGACCCGGCTGGCCGCCACCGGCGACCTTTTGGCCGCCGAACGGCTTGCCCGGGTGGCGCTGGCCCTGAAGAACGAAGCTTCCGCCCTGCGCCCGGCCAGCCGGCACCTGGTGCTGTCCGAGGAAAACATCCTTGGCACGATGAAGGACTGCCTGACCTCGGGCAGCCTCTATCCCGATCTCGCCTTCCGGCTGGCCGCCCATGCCCGCATCCTGCCGCGCCTGCCCACGCGCATCGCGCTGGCCGTCCGGTCCTACGACAGCTTCTGGCGCTCGGCCTACATGTTCGTGCTGATGCGCGGCGCGCTGCCAGAGTTTGCCGGTCTGGCACCCGCCCTGCTGTCCTCGCCGCGCGGCTGGGGCGATGTGGTTCAGGACATCCGGGAGGCCTTTCCGGCGGCCGAGGTGATCCTCTGGCGGCAGGAAGATACCACGGACCGGCTGGCCCCGGTGCTGCGGGCCATCGCGGGCGAGGGCTCGCCCGAAGGCTTTCGCGAGCCGCCGGCCGGGGTCAACGCCAGCTGGCCCGCTGCCGCTGCCGCCCGGATCTATGCGCTGCGCCGGTCCGAGCCGGAGCTTGCAGGCGAGGCGCTGAAGCTGCGCCTGCGTCAGGACGGCGGGGCGGGTGACCCGGCCGCGCCGGATGTCTTCACCGACCGGCAGGCAGAAGAGTTGCGCGCGAAATACCGCAAGGATTGCAAGAACTTGCAGGACATGGGCCTGCGTATGGTTGCAGGCATGACCGGGGCCGCGGCATGACCGGCCCGGCGCGCCTGCCCCTGATCGGCGCGGCCTCGGCCCTGCTGGCCTTTGCGGTCCTGCAGGTCTGGGCTGCCGTCCTGGCCGGGGCCTTGGAATACCCGCTCGACGATGTCTACATCCACCTCGCCATGGCCGAAGGGATTGCGCGGGGCACCTACGGCGTGAACCCGGGCGAGGCGGCATCTGCCTCGTCCTCGGCGCTCTGGCCGCTCTTGATCGCGCCCTTTGCCGGGACGGCTGCGCAGGTCTGGCTGCCTTTTCTGTGGAACCTTGTCACCGTGACGGCCTGCGGCGCGCTCTGGGGTCGTGTCACCGGCCAGTCGGTTCCGCGCGGGGCGCTGGCCGTTGTGCTGGCCGCGCTTGGGCCGGTGGCGCTGAACATGCCCGGCGTCGCCTTCACGGGGATGGAGAACGGGCTGCACACGCTGATGGCGCTGGGCGTGGTCCTCGGCCTTGGGCGGGCGCTGACGGGCGGGGGGATCGCCCCCTGGTTCGCTGCTGCGGTGATCCTCGGCCCGCTGGTGCGGCTGGAAGGCATCGCGCTGTCGCTTGCGGCCTGCCTTGCGCTGCTGCTGTCGGGGCAGGCCCGCGCCGCGGTGCTGCTGGCGCTGGGCGCGCTGGCCGGGGTTGCGGCTTTCGCGACTTTCCTGGTCGCGCAGGGTCTCGACCCGCTGCCCGGCTCGGTGCTGGCCAAGGTCGGGCTGGCGGCCGGCGGGCAGGGGGCGCTGATGCAGAACCTCGGCCAGCCGCAGGGCTGGCTGCTGTTGGCCCTGTCTGCCCTTGCCGGGGGCGTGGCGCTTGCGCGCCGCGGGGTGCCGGGGCTGTTTCTCGGGGCCTTCGCGCTGACTGGGTTTGCACATCTGGCCTTCGCGCAGGTGGGCTGGATGCACCGCTACGAACACTACATCGTCGTGGCGCTGGTGGCGGCGCTGCTGCTCGCGGGCCCCGCGCTGGCTCCGCGGCTGGCGCGGCGGATGCCCGCGCTTGCAGCCGTCGCCTGCCTTGCGGCGGGGGCGGCCTTCCTGCCCAAGCTGCTGACCTGGTACATCCTCAGCCCCCGCACCATCCACCTGCAACAGGCGCAGATGGCCCGCTTTGCCCGCGATTTCCTGCCCTTGCCGGTCGCGGTCAATGACCTTGGCCACGTGGCGTTCCGGAACGATGCCTACGTGCTCGACCTCTGGGGCCTGGGGTCGGCCGAGACGCGGGCCCTGCGCCTGTCGGGCCAGACGCCGCCCGGCTGGGCCGATCCGCTGGCACGCCAGCATGGGGTGGCCTATGCGATGATCTATGACAGCTGGTTCGGCACCGCCGTCGGCCCCGACTGGGTGCGCATGGCGGAACTGCACCTCGACGGCCCGCATGGCCCGATCGGCGATACCGTCGTCACGTTCTATGCCGTCGATCGCGACATGGTGCAGCCGATGCGCACCGCGCTTGACGGCTTTGCGCCGACGCTGCCCGAAGGCGCGCGGCTGGTCAGTGTCGAGGTCTTCGAATGATCGCGGGCTACCCTTGCCCGGCGCGGTCGTTGCGCAACTCTTCGCGCCGGTCGGGCATCCGGTCGATCGCGCGCATGATCTCGCGCGCGTCCCAGGGGAAGGGCTTGCGCAACGCCACCAGCCCGTCGCGGTCGATGACCACCAGCGAAAAGCCCCGCGGCCGCAGCGCCGTGCGCACCGCGCTTGCCGCGGCCGGGTCGGTATCGGTGATGACGACCACGCCCCGCTCGGCCAGTTCCGCCCAGCGCGCGGACAGCAGCCGCATCTGTTCGGCAAAGGCCGGGTCGTCGGGCGTGTCGGCGAACACGACCACGGGCCGCGCGACATGGCGCAGCGCCGCCAGATCGGCCGCCGCGGCCTCGACCGGCGCAAAGGCCGGGGGGGCGGCGACAGCCTCCTGCGCCTGCGCGGCAGGCGGGGCGGCAAGGACAGCAATCAGCATCAGGGCACGGATCATCTTCGGTCCTCTCCCAGAGCATATAGGGGCACTGGCCCGCCCCGCAAACCGACCCCACGGAAAGAGAGGGTGACCATGACCGACCCCGTTGAAAGCTGGCGCGCCCTTGCCGCCAAGGAACTGAAGGGCCGCGACCCCGAAACGCTCGCCTGGGACACGCTCGAGGGCATCCGCGTCCGGCCGCTCTATACCGCTGCCGACACCGCCGCGCTGCCGCACATGGGCGGCGTGCCGGGCCTCGCGCCCTTTACCCGCGGCGTGCGCGCGACGATGTACGCCGGCCGCCCCTGGACGATCCGGCAATATGCGGGCTTCTCGACAGCCGAGGAATCGAACGCCTTCTACCGGCGCAACCTTGCCGCGGGTCAGCAGGGCGTTTCGGTCGCCTTCGACTTGGCCACCCATCGCGGCTATGACAGCGACCACTCCCGCGTGGTGGGCGATGTCGGCAAGGCCGGGGTCGCCATCGACAGCGTCGAGGACATGAAGATCCTGTTCGACGGCATCCCGCTGGACAAGGTCAGCGTATCCATGACGATGAACGGCGCGGTGATCCCGATCCTCGCCAGCTTCATCGTCGCGGGCGAGGAACAGGGGGTGGACCGCAAGCTACTGTCGGGCACGATCCAGAACGACATCCTGAAGGAATTCATGGTGCGGAACACCTATGTGTACCCGCCCGAGCCTTCGATGCGGATCGTGGCCGACATCATCGAATACACCGCGGCCGAGATGCCGAAGTTCAACTCGATCTCGATCTCGGGCTACCACATGCAGGAGGCGGGCGCGAACCTGGTGCAGGAGCTGGCCTTTACCCTCGCCGACGGGCGCGAATACGTCCGCGCGGCAATCGCGCGGGGCATGAACGTCGATGACTTTGCCGGACGGCTCAGCTTTTTCTTCGCCATCGGCATGAACTTCTTCATGGAGGCCGCGAAGCTGCGCGCCGCGCGGCTTCTGTGGCACCGGATCATGGCCGACTTCGGCCCGAAGAAGCCCGAAAGCCTGATGCTGCGCACCCATTGCCAGACCTCTGGCGTGTCGCTGCAGGAACAGGACCCCTACAATAACGTGATCCGGACGGCTTACGAGGCGATGGCGGCGGCGCTGGGGGGCACGCAGTCCCTGCACACCAATGCGCTGGACGAGGCGATGGCGCTGCCGACCGAGTTCTCGGCCCGGATCGCGCGCAATACCCAGCTGATCTTGCAGGAAGAAACCGGCATCACCCATGTCGTCGACCCGCTCGCCGGCAGCTACTACGTCGAAAGCCTGACGGCGGAAATGGCCGACAAGGCCTGGGCGCTGATGGAAGAGGTCGAGGCGATGGGCGGCATGACACGGGCTGTCGCCAGCGGCATGCCGAAGCTGCGCATCGAGGAATCGGCTGCGCGCCGGCAGGCGATGATCGACCGGGGCGAGGAAGTGATCGTGGGGGTGAACAAGTACCGCCCCGGCAAGGCCGACCCGATCGAGATCCTCGATGTCGACAACGTGGCCGTGCGGGCGTCTCAGGTCGCGCGGCTGGAGAAGATCCGCGCGACCCGCGACGCCACCGCCTGCGCGGCGGCGCTGACGGCGGTCGAGGACGCGGCGCGCAATGGCGGCAACCTTCTGGCGGCGGCGGTGACGGCGGCGCGGGCCCGGGCAACGGTGGGAGAGATTTCGATGGCGATGGAAAAGGTCTTCGGGCGTCACCGCGCCGAGGTGAAAACGCTCGCCGGGGTCTATGGCTCGGCCTACGAAGGCGACGAGGGCTTTGCTCTGATCCAGAAGGACGTCGAGCAGTTCGCCGCCGAAGAGGGGCGACGCCCGCGGATGCTGGTCGTCAAGATGGGGCAGGACGGCCACGACCGGGGGGCCAAGGTCATCGCCACGGCCTTCGCCGACATCGGCTTTGACGTGGACGTGGGGCCCTTGTTCCAGACGCCCGAGGAGGCCGCGCAGGATGCCATCGACAATGACGTGCATGTCGTGGGCATTTCGAGCCAGGCCGCGGGCCACAAGACGCTGGCCCCGAAACTGGTCGAGGCGCTGCGGGACAGGGGCGCGGGCGATATCCTGGTGATCTGCGGCGGCGTGATCCCGCAGCAGGACTACGACTATCTGAAGAAGGCGGGGGTCAAGGCCATCTTCGGCCCGGGCACCAACATCCCCGCTGCGGCCAAGGACATCCTGGCCCTGATCCGGGCGGCGCGGGCGGGGTGATGGGAAAGTCGGTGGACGTCGCCAGGCTACCTGACCGTTGGCCGACAAATAATGCTCCGCAAGAGTTTTGGTCGGCTTTGGGTCGCGTCGTTGCGACTTTCGGCGCTCTCGAGGAAGTCCTTGCTCAAGTGATCTTCGCGTTAACTGCCAACAAGGAACATGAACAAGTCACGGAAGAAATGTTCGAACGGTGGGTCAGAACTCTGGAGAAAGCTGTAAGCGGATCACTCGGCAAGGTAATTGATCTTTTTGAACAGACCCTGAGACAAGAAGCTGAGCCCGCATTTTCGGACTGGCAGGAGCTTGTTGCGGATCTCAGAATAGCGAAAGAC
>JBJOQI010000342.1:0-3517 GCA_046050045.1 Pseudomonadota bacterium
GACAATGCCGAGGTGTCGGGACAGGTCACCTACGGCGGCCGCCAGATGGTCGGAGTGTCGGAGGCCGAGCTTCGGCGGGTGCGCGGCAACGAGATCAGCTTCATCTTCCAGGAGCCGATGACCAGCCTGAACCCGCTGCACACGATCGAAAAGCAGCTGGCCGAGAGCCTGGCCGTGCATCAGGGCCTGTCGGGCGCGGCGGCGCGGGCGCGGATCATCGACCTTCTGGACAAGGTCGGGATCGAGAACCCCGAGGGCCGGATGCAATCCTATCCGCACGAGCTGTCGGGCGGGCAGCGGCAGCGGGTGATGATCGCGATGGCGCTGGCCAACGGGCCCGACCTGCTGGTCGCGGACGAACCGACGACCGCGCTCGACGTGACGATCCAGGCGCAGATCCTCGACCTGCTGGCCGACCTGAAGCGGCGCGAGAACCTGAGCCTTCTGTTCATCAGCCATGACCTGCATATCGTGCGGCGAATTGCCGACCGGGTCTGCGTGATGCAGGGCGGCGAGATCGTCGAGCAGGGGCCGACGGGCGAGATCTTCGCCAACCCGCAGCACCCCTACACGAAAAAACTGCTCGCTGCTGCGGCCACAGGCCAGCCCGGCCCGGTGGCCCCGGACGCGCCCGAGGTGGTGCGGACCGAACACCTGCGCATCTGGTTCCCGGTAAGGCGCGGGCTGCTGCGGCGGACGGTCGGGCACATCAAGGCGGTGAATGACGCGAGCCTTTCGGTCCGCGCGGGCGAGACGCTGGGGATCGTCGGCGAAAGCGGGTCGGGCAAGACGACGCTGGCGCTGGCGATCATGCGGCTGATCGGCTCGGAAGGCCCCGTGGTCTACATGGGGCAGGACATCCGCGACTGGGGCCGCGACCGCATCCGGCGGCTGCGCCGCGACATGCAGATCGTCTTCCAGGACCCCTACGGCAGCCTGTCGCCGCGCATGACCGCCGAACAGATCATCGCCGAGGGCCTGACCGTCCACGGCGTCGAACCGGGCCGCGACCGGCGCGAGATGGTGGCCGAGATCATGGCCGAGGTCGGTCTCGACCCCGCGATGATGGGTCGCTACCCGCACGAATTCTCGGGTGGCCAGCGCCAGCGCATCGCCATTGCCCGGGCGATGATCCTGCAGCCCAGGGTCGTCGTGCTGGATGAACCGACCTCGGCGCTCGACATGACGGTGCAGGTGCAGATCGTGGACCTTCTGCGCAAGCTGCAACGCGAACACGGGCTGGCCTACCTGTTCATCAGCCACGACCTGCGGGTGGTGCGGGCGATGTCGCACAAGGTCATGGTGATGAAGCGCGGCGACGTGGTCGAGGCAGGCGAGGCCGCCGCCGTCTTCGGCGCGCCGCAGACCGCCTATACGCGTGAGCTTCTGGCAGCGGCCTTCGGCGAGCCGGTGCCGTGAAAATCCTGCTGGTCCACCAGAACTTTCCGGGGCAGTTCCTGCATCTTGCCCCGGCTCTGGCGGCGGCGGGGCACGAGGTTCTGGGGCTGACGCAGGCCTCGAACCAGCGGAAGGCCCCGGTGCGGGTGGCCCGCTACCGGGTGCCCGAGGGGGTCGCGATCACCGGGCCGGTCAAGACTTTCGCCGATGCGGTGGAGCGGGGCGCGATCGTGGCCCGGGCGGCGGACCAGCTGCGCCAGCAGGGGTTTGCCCCGGACGTGGTCTTCGGCCACACCGGCTGGGGCGAGACGCTGTTCCTGCGCGAGGTCTTTCCCCAGGCCCGCCACCTTGCCTATGCCGAGTTTCTCTATCGCACGACCGGGCAGGACACCGACTTCGACCCGGAGTTCCGCAATCTCGGGCTGAACAACCGGATCGCCGTGACGGTGCGGTCTGCCTATCATATCCAGGCCATCACCCAGGCCGATGCGGGCGTCGCGCCGACCGCCTATCAGGCCTCGACTTTCCTGCCGGAACTGCGGGCAAAGCTCAGCGTGATCCACGACGGGATCGATACCGACCGGCTGCGCCCCGACCCCGGCGCGGCGGTGACGCTGCCCGACGGGCGCGTGCTGCGGCCGGGCGACGAGGTGCTGAGCTTCGTCAACCGCCAGCTTGAACCCTACCGGGGCTATCACGTCCTGATGCGGGCACTGCCCGAGGTGCTGGCCGCGCGGCCAGAGGCGCAGGTCGTCATCGTCGGCGGCGACGGCGCAAGCTATGGCCCGCGCCCGCCCGAAGGCCAGACCTGGAAGCAGCGTTTCCTCGACGAGGTGGCGGGCAGTCTCGACCTGACCCGCGTGCATTTCCTGGGGCAGGTTCCCTACGAAACCTTCGTGGCGCTGATGCAGGTCACGCGGGTCCATGCCTATCTGACCTATCCTTTCGTGCTGTCCTGGTCGATGCTCGAGGCGATGTCGGCAGGCGCGCTGGTGGTGGGTTCGCGCACCCCGCCCGTGGCCGAGGTGATCGAGGACGGCGTGAACGGCAGGCTGGTCGGTTTCTTCGACGTGCCGGGCTGGTCGCGCGCGCTGATTGCGGCCCTGGCCGATCCGCGGGCCGATGACGGCCTGCGCCTGGCCGCGCGGCAGACGATCCGCGACCGCTATGACCTGAAATCGCGCTGCCTGCCGGCAATGCTGCGCTTCGTGACCGGGCAATGAGCCCGCTGCCCCATCATCCTTGCTGAAATATCCCGGGGGTGCGGGGGCAGCGCCCCCGCGCCTTTCCACCCGTCACACCGCCGGGCTGTGACCGGCCTTCGACAGGTCATAGGCGTCGAAGGACCGGGCGATCATCCGCGTCAGCGGACGGGCGTGGTCCGGGATGGCCAGGCCCTCGGGCGTGATCTCGACCATGCCGGGGAACTGTTCCTGTGCGGGCTGGAAGAGCCGCGCGATTTCGGCCGACGACAGGCCGAAGCGCCCGCGCAATTCGTCCCGGTCGATGCGGAAGTCGCACATCAGCGCCTCGATTGCGCGGGCGCGGACAAGATCATCGGGCGTGAAGGCATGGCCGCGATGGGTCGGGAACTGGCCCGCGCGGATCGCCCGGACGTAGTCGGCCGTGGCCCCCTGCGCCTGCGCATAGCCTTGCGGAAAGCGCGAGATGGCAGAGGCCCCGAGACCGATCAGCACCTCGGCCGTGTCATCGGTATAGCCCTGGAAGTTCCGGCGCAGGCGGCCTGCGCGCGCGGCAAGCTCTAGCCCGTCGCCGGGGCGCGCGAAGTGGTCGATGCCGATGTCGCGGTAGCCGTCCCAGACGAACAGCTGGCGGGCGGTCTCGAACAGGCCGAGCCGCTCCTCCGGCGTGGGAATCGCGTCCGAGGGGATCATCACCTGCCGCCGCGCCATCCAGGGCACGTGGGCATAGCCGTAAAGTGCCACCCGGTCGGGCGACAGCGACAGCAGCTTCTGGACCGAATCCGCGATCCGTGCTGTCGACTGTTCCGGCAGGCCGTAGAGGATGTCGGCGTTGAGCGAGCGGATGCCGCGGGCGCGCAGCATCTCGGTCGCCGCACGGGTGACCTCGTAGCTCTGGTCGCGGCCGATGATCTTCT
>JBJOQI010000343.1:0-7834 GCA_046050045.1 Pseudomonadota bacterium
TGTGGGATAGCCCATCCACGCAGGGGCACATCACCATCACCGTGGGGGCGACGCGGTTGATCCAGCAGGCGTCGTGGCCGGCCCCGCTCACGATGTCCATGTGGCTGTAGCCGAGCTTCTCCGCCGCCCCGCGCACCACCTTGACCAGCGCCGGATCGAAGGTCACCGGGTCGAAGTGCCCGACTGCCTCGATCTCGCAGCCCAAGCCCAGTTCCTTCGCCACCGCCTGGGCCGCGCGCTCGACCTCGGCGCGCATCTGGTCCAGCTTGCCCTGTTCCGGGCTGCGGATGTCGACGGTAAAGACCGCCTTGCCCGGAATGACGTTCCGGCTGTTCGGCCAGACATTCGCCTGCCCGACCGCGCCCACGGCATTCGGCTGGTGGCTCATCGCGATCTGGTGGACGCGCTCGATGATCCGCGCCATGCCAAGGCCGGCATTCACCCGCATGGTCATCGGCGTGGACCCGGTATGCGCGTCCTTGCCCGTCAGCGTGACCTGCAGCCACCACAGGCCCTGCCCGTGGGTGACGACGCCGATATCCTTGCCCTCGGCTTCCAGGATCGGGCCCTGCTCGATATGCAGTTCGAACATCGCGTGGATTTTGCGGGCGCCGACCTTCTCGTCGCCCTCCCAGCCGATGCGCTTCAACTCGTCGCCGAACCGCTTGCCCTCGGCATCGACGCGCGATTTGGCGAAGTCTTCGGTATGGATGCCCGCAAAGACGCCCGAGGCGAGCATGGCGGGCGCATAGCGGGTGCCCTCTTCGTTCGTCCAGTTCGTCACCACGATCGGGTGGCGCGTCCGGATGCCCAGATCGTTCATCGAGCGCACGACCTCCAGCGCACCCAGAACACCCAGTACGCCGTCATACTTCCCGCCCGTGGGCTGGGTATCGAGGTGCGACCCCATGTAGACCGGCGGCAGGTCCTCGGTGCCCGCGCGCGTGGCGAACATGTTGCCCATGGTATCGACGCCCATGGTCATGCCCGCCGCCTCGCACCAGCGCCGGAACAGGTGCCGCCCCTCGCCATCTGCGTCGGTCAGCGTCTGGCGGTTGTTGCCGCCCGCCACGCCCGGCCCGATCTTCGCCATCTCCATCAGGCTGTCCCACAGCCGTTCGGGATTGATGCGAAGGTTCTCGCCCCCTGCTGCCATCTGTCGTCTCCCCGTCGCCACCGGGGTCTTCCTGCCCCGTCGCGTCCGAATCCGTTTCTGACCAATCGGTCAAACTCAGCGCACCACAGGGCAAAGGCCGGGTCAATCAAAATCGGGCGCGGGCTTCACGCGCTTCGGCTTCCCTGCTAGCTGGTTGGGCAGGGAGGACGTGACCATGGATGCTGCGGCGCTGGATGTGGAATACGAAGGGCTGATCTTCGGGGCCTTCGACGAAGTCATGGCCCTGACCCTCGGCCAGAAACTGGTAGAACTCGGCCTGTCGCGCGCCCATCCCATCGTGATCGACATCCGCACCGCCGACCGCACGCTGTACCATGCGGCGCTGCCCGGCTCTGCGCCGCTCAATGACCTCTGGGCGCTCCGGAAATCGAATACCGCGCTGATGTTCCAGAAGCCGTCCATGCTGGTCACCGCAAGCCACCGTGCGGCGGGCAGGACCGTGGAAATCCACGGCCTCGACCCCGCCCGCTATGTCGACAGCGGCGGGGCCGTGCCGATCCGGGTCCGCGGTGTCGGAGTCGTGGCCGTCGCCACCGTTTCCGGCCTGCCCGAGCTTGAGGACCACAAGCTGGTAGTCGAGGCGATCCGGGCCTTCCTCTAGGCCAGGACCGTCCGCTCGACGACCCACCAGGCCCCGACCAATGCGATGAAGACCGAAGCCGGAATGGCAATCCGCGCCCGGTACCATGGCCGGTCGCGGAACCAGTAGCCGACCAGCGCAAAGGCAACCGCAATCACTGTCAGCTGCCCCAGTTCCACCCCGATGTTGAAGCCGATCAGGGCGGGAAGGAAGGCGTTCTCGGGCAGCCCGAACTCGCCCAGGACACTTGCGAACCCCAGTCCGTGCAGCAGGCCAAAGCCGAAGACCACGACCGGCCGCCACCAGCGCATCCGGGGCGAGACGATGTTCTCTACTGCCACGAAGACGATCGACGCCGCGATGACCGGCTCGACGATGCTGGCCGGGACATTGACGATCCCGAGTGCCCCGAGCGCCAGCGTGATCGTATGCGCCGCCGTAAAGGCCGTGACCTGCGACAGCAGCGGACCCATCCGTGCGGCCAGGAAGAACAGCCCCAGCACGAAAAGGATATGATCCAGACCCTTCGGAACGATGTGGTCGAAGCCCACCGGGATATAGCCAAAGAAGGTCTCGACCTGCCCGGCCTGCCTCCCGCCCGCAACCGGGATCGGCCCGGTCATGGCCCCGTCGGTCAGGAACCCGTCATAGGGTGTCTCGACCCCCATCTGGCGGATCACAAGACCACCGAACGACCGGTCCCAGCCCAGATCGACGGCCTGGGTGCCCTCCGGGACCTCCGCAAGAATTTCGAAGCGTGTCAGGCGCGGCAGGGACATGTCGCCCGCCTCGGGAATGGTCACCGCCCCGAGGGCTGCCGCCAGAGGCTTGCCATCCGCAAGCACGGTGACCTTGCCCGCAAGGTCCGGCCATGCCTGCCGGAACCGCGCCTCCAGCTCTGCCGGGGCCAGGGCGCGCAGGCTGTCATAGCCGGCCGCCTCCGGCGCCTCGTTGGTATCGGTGACGGCGGCAAGGTCGATCCCGGCGATCAGCCCCTCGATCGGCATCTCGACCGACAGCGTCAGGCGCCCCTCCCCGACCGTCAGGTCCGAAATCGCCGGAATGACCTCATGCGCCTCGCCCCGGCCGGGCACCCAGCACAAGACCGTCATCGCGCAGGCCAGGAGCGCCATCACCCTTGACAGAAGAACCGGGCGGATCACTGTCCATCCGCGTGCGAAGGAGTTGAACATGCGCCTCTTGCCCCTTGTCGCCGCGCTTCTGGCGCAGCCGCTGTCCGCCCACGAATTGTGGATCGAACCGACTGACTTTCAACCCGAGCTTTCCGCTCCTGTCGAGGCGCATCTTGTCAACGGGCAGGAATTCAAGGGCCTTCAGCTGTCGTTCCTGCCGGGATATGTCGCCCGGCTCGACCTGTCGCTTGGCGATGCGGTGGAAAAAGTCGCCCCGCGCATCGGGTCGAAACCGGCGCTCCAGGCCCCGGCGCTTGGCGACGGGCTGCACGTCGCGGTCTACCAGTCGGTTCCCGCGACGGTGAAATACGCCAGCCTTGAAAAGTTCGGCAGCTTCGTCCGCCACAAGGACCTTGGCGACGCGCTGGACCGCCACGCCGCGCGCGGCCTGCCCGACGCCGACTTCGCCGAGGTCTACACCCGCTTTTCCAAGTCCCTGATCGGCGTCGGCAGCGCGGCAGGGGCCGACCACGACTTCGGCCTTGAAACCGAACTTGTGGCCCTTGCGAACCCCTATACCGACGACATGTCGGGCGGCCTGCCCCTGCGCCTGACCTACCGCGGCGAAATCCGCGCCGATGCACAGGTCGAGATCTTCGACCGCGCCCCCTCGGGCGAGGTCACGATCACCCGGCCCCTGACCAACGCCGATGGCGTCGTGACCGTGCCGGTGACGCCCGGCCACCACTACATGGCCGACGCGGTCGTGTTGCGCGAACCCGAGGGCGAGAACCTGACCGGCGCAGTCTGGGAAAGCCTCTGGGCGAATCTCACCTGGGCGGTGCCCGGCCCCTGACGAGCCACGCCCGACGATCACGGATGCGTGACCTCTGCTGGACCCGTGCCGGTTGCCACCTAACTTCGCAGGGGCAGCAAGCGGAGGATCACATGTTCAAGGGACTGGCGACGAGCCTTGCCATCATCACCGGCCTGATGGTTGGCGCACCCTGGGCCATCATCGCACTGATGGAGTGACGGCGAAGCGGCGCGGCCGCGGCGTCAGCCGCGCCCCTTCAACTCGGTCTCGACAAATGACATCCGGGCATTGCCGGCGTTGACCACGTTGTGCTCGACACCTTCGTCGCGGCGGTATGCGGTGCCTGCGCGAACCGTGACGTGGCGCGTTCCGCCACCCGGCTCTTCGATCAGCATCTCGCAGTCCGTCACCGCGACAATCACGTAATTCATCCCATGCCGGTGCCAGCCCGTCTCGGCGCCGGGGGCGAAGTCGAACCGCGTGACGCGGACCAGGTCGTCATCGACCAGGGTTGCAGCCTTGCAGGTCGCGCGCGTCATGACTCAGTCCTTCATCAGCCAGTGGTCGGGAAGAAGCTCTCGCATTGACTTTGTTCCGGCAGGCAGGATGACGCGGGTCCCCTGGTTCTTCCGGTCAACCTGCAGGACAAACTCCCTGCACCGGCCGCAAGGAGGCAGGATGCTGCCGTCCCAGTCGACGGCAACCATCGTCAGGATCTCGCTCTCGCCAGCTGTAATCATTGCGGCGATGGCTGCGTGTTCCGCGCAGAACCCGATGCCGCAGGCCGCGTCGATGCAGACACCCTGGTAGACGGCACCGCTGGCGGTCATCAGCGCGGCACCAACGCCCCCCGCCTCGGAATGGGCGGACAGCCTGCGCGGGTTCAGAACGGCCCGGGCTGCGGCGATCAAGTCTTGGTCACCCGCAGCCCTGTCCATGGTCAGGCCAGCCCCTTCAGCACATCCCCCAGCGTCCCGATCAGCTGGTCGATATGCGCCTTGGTCACGATCAGGGGCGGGCTCATCGCGATGATGTCGCCGGTCGTGCGGATCAGGATGCCCTTGTCGTAGGCATTGAGGAACGCGGTAAAGGCGCGCTTGGTCGGCTCGCCCGCGATCGGGTCAAGCTCGACCGCGCCGATCAGGCCCATGTTGCGGATGTCGATTACATGCGGCAGGCCCTTCAGGCTGTGTAGCGCGGCCTCCCAATAAGGTGCGATCTCGGCGCAGCGTTCGAACAGGCCCTCTTCCTTGTAGGTCTCCAGCGTCGCGATCCCGGCGGCGCTGGCGATCGGGTTGCCGGAATAGGTATAGCCGTGGAACAGCTCGATCATGTGCTCGGGCCCGGCCATGAAGGCATCGTGCACCTCGGCCGTGGTCAGCACCGCGCCCATCGGGATGACGCCGTTGGTCAGGCCCTTGGCGGTCGTCATCAGGTCGGGCTGAACCCCGAAGTACTGCGCCGCGAAGGGCGCGCCGAGGCGGCCAAAGCCGGTGATGACCTCGTCGAAGATCAGCAGGATGCCGTGCTTCTTCGTGATCGCGCGCAGCTTTTCCAGATAGCCCTTGGGCGGCAGGATAACGCCGGTCGAACCCGCCACCGGCTCGACGATCACGGCGGCGATGGTTTCGGCCCCGTGCAGCGCGACGATGCGTTCCAGATCGTCGGCCAGGGTCGCCCCATGCTCGGGCTGGCCCCTGGTAAAGGCGTTCTGCGCGGGCAGGTGCGTGTGCGGCATGTGGTCCACGCCCGTCAGCAGGCTGCCGAAGAACTTGCGGTTGTTGACGATCCCGCCGACCGAGATGCCGCCGAAGTTCACGCCGTGATAGCCGCGTTCCCGCCCGATCAGCCGCGTCCGGGTGCCCTCGCCCCGCGCCCGGTGATAGGCGATGGCGATCTTCAGCGCCGTCTCGACGCTTTCGCTGCCCGAGTTGGTGTAGAAGACATGCTCGATCCCCTTCGGCGCGATGTCGATGATGCGGTTGGCCAGCTCGAAGGCGACCGGGTGGCCCATCTGGAAGGCGGGCGCATAGTCAAGCTCGGCCGCCTGCCGCTGGATCGCCTCGGTGATCTTCGGGCGGCAATGGCCCGCATTGCAGCACCACAGGCCCGCCGTGCCATCCAGCACCTGCCGCCCGTCAGACGTCGTGTAGTGCATGTCCTTGGCGGCCACGAACATGCGCGGGGCCTTCTTGAACTGCCGGTTCGAGGTGAAGGGCATCCAGAAGGCGTTCAGGTCATTGGGCGAGGGCTTGCGGTCGAGTGCCATGGCGGGCTCCGGCTTATGCCGGCGTGCGCCGGCGGAAATTCGGGTTTGACCGGATGGTCAGGATCACGCTAGCAGAGGTGCAAGGGCCGCGAAAGACCGGGCAGTGACCGGCGGGCGGGAGGAATGGCATGGAAGACGGACAGGGCATCGACCGGCCCAGAACACGCATCCAGCGCAAGAACACCGAGGCGATCCTCGACGCGGCACTCGACGTGTTCTCGGCACAAGGCTTCCGGGGCGCGACGCTGGACCAGATCGCGCAGGCGGCGGGTCTGTCCAAGCCCAACCTGCTTTACTATTTTCCATCGAAAGAGGCGATCCACGTCGAGCTTCTGTCGGGCCTGATGGACATCTGGCTTGACCCGCTGCGCGCGCTCGACGCGGGCGGCGACCCGATTGCCGAGATCATGGCCTATGTCCGCCGCAAGCTCGAGATGAGCCGCGAGATGCCGCGCGAAAGCCGGCTGTTTGCCAACGAGGTGCTGCAGGGCGCGCCGCGGATGATGGAGGGGATCGCCGCGATCCTGAAGCCGCTGGTAGACGACAAGGCGGCGGTTATCCGGGCCTGGGCCGAGGCGGGCAAGATTGCGCCCGTCGACCCCTATCACCTGATCTTCTCGATCTGGGCGCTGACCCAGCACTACGCCGATTTCGACGTGCAGGTCCGCGCCGTCCTGGGCGAAGGCCACGACCCCTTCGCCGAGGCAGAGCGGTTCCTGACCGACCTGTTCACGCGGCTGCTGGCCGTCAAGACCTGACGCCGAAAGACTAACAAAGTCTTTCGACGCATCTGAGCCATTGCATTATCTGGATTTTTTGGGGCGTCCCGAGTCGGGACGCCCCTTGCCTACTCCGCAGCCTTCACGGCCATCGGGTTGTTCGGATGCGTCGTCCAGTTGGCATAGGGCCCGACCGTGCGGCCGGTGCGCGGGTCGGTCGCGCCGATGGGCAGGGCCTCCATCGTGATGCAGTTGTCCACCGGGCAGACATCGACACACAGGTTGCAGGCGACGCATTCGGCATCGTTCACCTCGAACACCCGGCCCGGCTTCATCCAGATCGCCTGGTGGCTCGTGTCCTCGCAGGCGGCATAGCAGCGCCCGCACTTAATGCAGGCGTCCTGGTCGATCCGGGCCTTGGTGACGTAGTTGAGGTTCAGCTGGTTCCAGTTGGTGACATTCGGCACCGCCCGCCCGACCAGCTGGTCCAGCGTCAGGTCCTTTTCGTCGAGGTATTGCGACAGGCCCGAGATCATCTCCTGCACGATCTTGAAGCCATAGGTCATCGCCGCCGTGCAGACCTGCACCGTGCCCGCGCCAAGCGCCAGGAACTCGGCCGCGTCGCGCCAGGTGGTGACGCCCCCGATGCCGCTGATCGGCAGGCCGCGCGTGACCTCGGACCGCGCGATCTCGGCCACCATGTTCAGCGCGATGGGCTTGACCGCCGGGCCGCAGTAGCCGCGATGCGCGCCCTTGCCGTCGATGGTGGGTTCCGGGCTGAACAGGTCGAGGTTTACGCTGGTGATCGAATTGATCGTGTTGATCAGGCTGACCGCATCCGCCCCGCCGCGCTTTGCCGCCTCGGCCGGTTTCAGGATGTCGGTGATGTTCGGCGTGAGCTTGACGATGCAGGGCATCCGGCTGTGCTGCTTGACCCAGCGCGTCACCATCTCGATGTATTCGGGCACCTGCCCGACGGCAGAGCCCATGCCGCGCTCGCTCATCCCATGCGGGCAGCCGAAGTTCAGCTCGACCCCGTCGGCCTCGGTATCCTCGATGGCCTTCAGGATCGCCTTCCAGCTTTCCTCGTCGCAGGGCACCATCAGGCTGATGACCAGCGCCCGGTCGGGATAGTCGCG
>JBJOQI010000344.1:0-3720 GCA_046050045.1 Pseudomonadota bacterium
GCCGTCCAGCGCCGCCAGCCGACCTGCTCACCCATGAACACGACCGCCCCCAGCGTGACCGCCAAAGGCATCGCCTGCAGGATCGCCGCGTTCAGCGACAGCGGGATTGTCGCCAGCGCCACGATCCAGAACAGGCTCGCCGTGGCCTCGCCAAGGTTGCGGATCACCACGGCCCGCGCCAGGAACCGGCGCGACAGGATCCGGTCGCCCTGCGATTTCGCCATCGCGCCGAAGACCACGGCCCCCGCCAGGCCCAGCATCGCGATCACCTGCCCCGGCGGCAAGTCGGTCGCGGACCATTTCAGGTAAAGGTCCTCGACCGCAAAGATCGCCATGCTGGCGACCATCAGCAGGCTCGCGCGGAAATTGTCCTGCGGATGATGGGCCAAGTCAGGCCTTGCCGCCGCGCTTGGTCGCGGGAACCCCGAACAGCTCCAGCCGGTGCCCGGTCAGCCGATAGCCCAGTCGGTCGGCGATCTTCTGTTGCAGCGCCTCGATCTCGGGGTCCACGAACTCGATCACCTTGCCGGTGGTCAGGTCGATCAGGTGGTCGTGGTGCGCCCGCGTCGCGTCCTCGTACCGCGCGCGCCCGTCCCCGAACTCCAGCTTGTCGAGGATGCCTTCCTCCTGGAACAGCTTCACCGTCCGGTAGACCGTCGCCAGCGAAATCCGCGGATCGACACCCGAGGCGCGGCGGTACAGCTCCTCGACATCGGGGTGGTCGTGCGAGGCCTCGATCACCCGCGCGATGGTCTTGCGCTGTTCGGTCAGCCGCAGCCCCTTCGCCTCGCAGCGTTCGATGATGGTAAGGCTCATGCGTGTCGCCTGCTGCGAAGGTCCGGTTCCGGCGCTTTACGGGAAAACCCCGCGCCGCGAAAGGGTCCAGGCGTCTCAGCCCACCGGCAGAAGCGCCGCCGCCACCCGCCGCGCCTCGGACAGCAGGACGTTGTAGGTCCGCGCCGCGGCCGGGCTGTCCATCACCTCGACACCGATCCCCGCCGCTTCCAGCTGAACCCGGACGCCCTGCGGCAGATGCGCAATCGCGCCGCCCGTGCCGACGAACAGCACATCGACCTCTCCCGCCAGCGCCAAGAGCGGCGCGGGGTCGTCATAGCCGCCCCAGGCCTGCGCGCCCGCCGCCGTCACCAGCACCGGCCCCCGGATCACCTCGCCGCCCACCCGGAAGAAGCCCGGCCCGTAGCCGTCGATCGGCCGCGCCGCGCCAAACCCGATTTCCGTCAGCCGCGTCATTTCCCCGAGGTCGCGAACTGCGTGCCAGAGGGCCCGTCCGACTTCTTCTCCCAGTCGCGCTTCACGCCGAGGAACAGCACGATGTTCTTGGCCACGAAGACCGAGGAATAGGTGCCCAGCACCACGCCCACGAAGATCGCGAAGGCAAAGCCCCGGATCACGTCGCCGCCAAAGACCAGCAGCGCCGCCAGCGCCATCAGCGTCGTGCCCGAAGTCATGATCGTCCGGCTCAACGTCTCGTTCACCGACAGGTTCATGACGTCGCGCAAGGGCATCGTCTTGTACTTCATCAGGTTCTCGCGCAGCCGGTCGAACACCACGACGGTATCGTTGATCGAATAGCCGAGGATTGTCAGCAACGCCGCGATGATCGACAGATCGAACCTCATCTGGAACAGCGCGAAGATGCCCACCGTCACCACCACGTCATGGATCAGCGCCGCGACCGCGCCCAGCGCGAACTGCCACTCGAACCGCAGCCAGATGTAGACCACGATGGCCGCCGTCGCCGCCAGCACGGCCATCACCGCCTTGAACATCAGCTCACCCGACGCCTTCGGCCCGACCGACTCCGTATTGGTAAACTTCACCGCCGGATCGACCGCCTGCAGCGCCGCCTCGACCGACAACAGCTGCTCGGGCGTGATCGCCTCGTCGCCTTCCTGCGCCTGGATGCGGATCTGCGCCACGTGCTGATCCTCGCGGAACGACGGGTCGAACACCTCGGTGATCGACACGTCGCCAAGGCCGAGCGGCGAGATCGCCTCGCGGTACACACCAACATCAAGCGCCTGCGTCGATTCCGTCCGGATCGTCGTGCCCCCGCGGAAGTCGATGCCGAAGTTCATGCCGATGACCAGCACCAGCACCACCGACAGCACCGTCGCGGCCACCGACGCCCCGAACGTCACCCACTGCCAGCGGAAGAAATCGTAGTTGGTCTTGTCGGGAACGACCTTCAAACGCCATGCCATGCCGGTCTCTCCCTTACAGTTCGATCTTCCTGGGACGGCGCCAGCCGTACCAGACCGTCACAAACAGCCGCGTGACGTTCAGCGCCGTGAACATCGAGGTCACGATCCCCACCGTCAGCGCCACCGCAAAGCCCTTGACCGGCCCCGACCCCATGAAGAACAGCACCACCGCCGCAATGATGGTGGTGAGGTTCGAGTCCCAGATCGCCGACATCGCCTTGTCATAGCCGGTGTCGATGGCCTTGGCTGGCCCCGCGCCGCGCCGCAATTCCTCGCGGATGCGTTCATAGACCAGCACGTTGGCATCCACCGCCATGCCCATCGTCAGCACGATGGCCGCGATGCCCGGCAGCGTCAGCGTCGAGCCGATCAGCGAGAACAGCGCGAAGATCATCAGCACGTTCAGCGCCAGCGCCACCGTCGCCATCACCCCGAAGAACCCGTAGGACGCGATCATGTAAAGCCCGACGGCCGCATAGCCCACCAGCCCCGCGATTTTCCCTGCGTTGATCGAATCCGCGCCCAGTTCGGGGCCTACGGTCCGTTCTTCAAGGAAGGTCATGCCCGCAGGCAGCGCGCCAGCCCGCAACAGCACCGCAAGATCGGTCGATTCCTCGACCGAGAAGTTCCCGGTGATGATCCCCGACCCGCCCGCGATGTGGCTCTGGATCGTTGGGGCCGAGATCACCTCGTTGTCCAGCACGATGGCAAAGGGCTTGCCGATGTTCTCGGCAGTATAGTCGCCGAACTTCCGCGCGCCCGAGGGGTTGAAGCGGAACGACACCGCGGGCCTTCCGTTCTGGTCGAAGTCGGGCCGCGCGTCGGTCAGCTCCTCGCCGGTCACGACGGGCGTATCCTCCAGCACATAGAAAGTGCCTTCCTCGTCGACCGAGGGCAGGATGATGTTGCCGCCGCCCGCGATCTCGTTGCCATCGGCGGTGCGCCGCACCACCGGGTGGAAGGTCAGCTGCGCCGTCGTCCCGATCAGCTCCTTCAGCTCCGCCGCCGAGCCGATGCCCGGCACCTGGATCAGGATGCGGTCGTCTCCCTGCCGCTGGATCGTCGGCTCGCGCGTACCCACCTCGTCGACGCGGCGGCGCACGATCTCGACCGATTGCTGCATCGTGCGGTCGTCGGTCGCCACGCGCTCGGCTTCCGACAGCGCGATCTTCAGCACGTCGCCGTCCGAGGTCACGTCGAACTCGGTCTGGCCCGCGCCTGTCAGCGACAGCACCGGGGCCGCAAGCGCCCGCACCACCTCGACCGCCTTCGACATGCCTTCCGCGGTCTCGATCTGCACGTGCAGCTCGTCCTCCGGCCCCGGCACACGGCGCACGCCACCCACGGTTGCCCGCTCGTCCGCCAGCGCCCGCCGCACCTCGGGCCACAGCGCCTGCATCCGGCTCTTGTAGACCTCGGCAACATGGACCTCGGCCAGCAGATGCGCGCCACCCCGCAGGTCAAGCCCGAGGTTCACGATCTTCGACGGCATCCA
>JBJOQI010000345.1:0-3726 GCA_046050045.1 Pseudomonadota bacterium
ATTTTGCGGGGATCCCGAACGCAGATCACTCCTGGTACTTTCATGATCCGCAGTTCCTGAAGGATGTCTGGCTGACCCTCGGCGGCGAGATCGACCGGCATGTCTTTCCGACGCGTTTCCATGAAAGCGGGCGGCTGCACCTGAAACCCTGACCGGCGCGATGGCCACAGGGCGCTTGCCCGGCTGAGCGGCGTTTGTCATCGTCGCAGCGGTGCGGTGCAAGGCAAGGTCGGTCATGGGCGAGGAACGGGACAGGCGCGAGGTGCAGGGCAGCGGCCTTGGCCCGGTGTTCTCGGTCCTGATCTTCGGCTTCGGTGCAGCCGCGGGGATCCTGCTGGCCTTTGTCGGGGCCGGGTTCGTTCAGGACAGCGGGCAGATCGTCGTCACGGTGTTCCTGTCTGCCCTGGTGATTGTCGGCCTGCTGGGGCTGTTGCTGTTCCTGTTCCGCCGGCCGATCCTGCGGCGGCTGTTCGGCTACGCGGAAACCCAGGTCGAGCTGTTCGCGGACCCGCTGGCGCGGGTGGCGGACGGTGCGCTGCAGCGTGACCCCAGGGCAGCGACCGAGGCCGCACGCGACCTGGTGGCGCTGGGGCTTGCCCGATACTCCTGGCTTGCGGCGCGGCGCTGGGTCATCGCCTCGCTGACGGCGCTGATTGCGGCGATGGCGGCGCTGGCGGGCACGGCGCTCTTGTTCAAGCAGAATGCCCTGCTTGAGGCGCAGACAGACCTGCTGGCGCAGCAAAACGCCAAGATCGACGCTCAGACCGACCTGCTGACGCAGGATGTCCAGCTGGCCGAGGCCGCGCGCAACGCGGCGCTGGCGGTCGAGATGACGGGGATCGCCGCGCAGATCGGCGCTGCGGCAGAGACGGCCGCGCAGACCCTGCCCGATGCAGAGGGCGCGGCGGGGATGGTCAACCTGCTGGATCCCTTCACCGATATCGACCGGAGCCTGCTGCTGCGGATCGTGTCGATCAGCCGGGCGGTCAGGCCCTATCGCTTCCTTGATACCGGCATCCTGCCGGATGACCCGAACGACCGGATGCGGGTGGCGATGGAGGCGCGGCGCGCGCTGCTGCCCCAGACATGGGAGCGGATGGCCGGGGTCTATGGCTGGCAGGCCTCGGAAGAGGCGCCGCGCCTGATCGACCGGCCGGCAAGCCCGGAACGGGGGCAATTGTTGCAACTTCTGTTGTCAGGCGGCTTGCGCAACCTTGAACTGTTGAACCACTTCGGGCTCGACTTGTCCTTTGCCCTGTTCCGCGATTCCGAGGTGATCCTGGCTACAGCGCAGGGCGCCCGACTGTCCTACGCCGATTTTTCGGGCACGCAGGTCCGGGGCAGCGATCTTGGCGGGGCGTATCTCGACAATGCCCGGTTCCGGCGCGCGGTCATTGTGGGCAGCGACTTCTCGGCGGTCGGGGCAGACCGTGTGCGATCGCCCCTTACGCCCGCGATGACCCCGATCACGACGGCCATGGCGGGCGTGGATTTTGCCGGAGCCTATGTCGAGGACACGAGTTTTGCGGGCGCGAACATGCTGGCTGCAGGCCTCGACGGCGCGGTCCTGTCCGGGGTCAGCTTCGCCGGGGCCTCGCTGGGTGCGGCCTCGGTGAAGGGCGCGGTGCTGATCGGGGTGGACTTTGCGGGGTCAGACCTGAAATCGGTCGATTTCGATGGCACGATCCTGTTCGGGGACGACCCCCTGGGCCGGCTGGCGGCCGCCGCGGCGCCAGGGCGGTTTACCGCCGCGCGGTTCCGGGCAGACCCGGTCGGAATGGCAGAGGTGATGGCGCACCCGGTCGTGTACCTGCAGCTCAGCGAAGCGGACATCACCGAGCGGACCAGGGGTGCCCCGGCCTTCCGGCTGGTCAGGATCGCGGGGTTCGAGGACTAGTCAGTCCGGCACGTTGTCGATGCCCGACCCGCCCCAGGGGTGGCAGCGCAGGATGCGGCGGGCAGCAAGCCAGCTACCGCGGATGCCGCCGTGCCTTTCCAGCGCTTCAAGCGCATAGGCCGAACAGGTTGGCTGGTAGCGGCAGCCATGCCCGACCCAGGGGCTGAACACCAGCCGGTAGAAGCGGACGGGCAGCGCCAGGGTCCAGGCCAGCGGCGTCATGGCGCGGGCGTCCTGTCGCGGTGAATCTGGGAAAGGGCGCGCAGAAGGTCGTCGCGCAGGCTGGCAAAGTCGCGCGCGACGGTCGCGTCAGGTCGGCCCACCAGCACGTAGTCCCAGCCGGGGCAGCCGTGGACTGGCAGAATGGCCCGCGCGATCTCGCGCAGGCGGCGGCGGGCGCGGTTGCGGATGACGGCGTTGCCGACCTTTTTCGAGCAGGTGAAGCCGATGCGCAAAAGGGTGGGGTCGGTGGCTTCGCCGTCTGTCCGCAGGCGGGCCTGCAACAGGAAGCCTGGCGTGCCCTGCCGCCGCGCCTGCGCCGCGCGCAGGAAATCCGGGCGGTGGCGCAGGGTCTCGACCTTGCGCGGGCTGCCATCCGGGCAAACGAAAACCGCCGGCTGGCTTTCCGCGACCCGGCCCGTCTGGCCTTGCGCGGGTGCAACCGGCGGTGTCATGGATCAGCCTTCCGGCGTGACCTTAGGCCGACAGAACCTTGCGGCCGCGCGCGCGGCGGGCGTTCAGAACCTTGCGGCCGCCCTTGGTGGCCATGCGGGCGCGGAAGCCGTGACGGCGGGTGCGAACCAGGTTCGACGGTTGAAAGGTGCGTTTCGACATCAACTTAGCTCCGGCATACGGCCAGCGAACCATCGGGATTCGGAGGCCATGTCATTCGAAGCCCGGTCCATAGACGCAGGCCCTTCCCAAGTCAACCGACCGGCAGGCAATTTTTCGCAAGGCCGCGGATTTCCAAGGCGCAGGGTTTTGATTTGGCTTCGAAAGTCCTATCTTGTGTTCGATATGGCCCGGTCAGGCCTGCACCGGCCTGGGGACGACGAGAACATTGATGTTTCTGAACACCCTTTCCGGGCGTTTTCTTGTTCTGACGACCGTCTTCGTCATGCTGGCGGAGGTGCTGATCTTTGTGCCCTCGGTCGCGCGCTTTCGCGAGGACTATATCCTGTCGCGTCTGGAGCGGGCGCAGATCGCATCGCTGGCGCTGCTGGCCACCGACGAGATGATCGACGAGGAGCTTGAGGCCGAGCTTCTGGCCAATGCCGAGGTCCACAACGTCGTGCTGCGGCGCGACGAGGTCCGGCAGCTGGTGCTGTCCTCGCCGATCCAGTCCGAGATCTACAATACCTACGACTTTCGCGGCGCAACCGCCTGGGCCCTGATCCGCGACGCGATGGCGGTGCTGGCGGACGGGCAGAACCGCGTCATCCGGGTGATCGGTGATCCGGTCAAGCAGGCGGGGCTGGTGATCGAAGCGACGATGGACACCGCACCCCTGCGGCGCGCAATGTTTGACTATGGCGTCAGGATCCTTCTCTTGTCGGCCGTCATCTCGGTGGTGACGGCGGGGCTGTTGTTCCTTGCCGTGCGCCGGCTGCTGGTCACGCCGATCCGCAGGGTCGTGGCCTCGATGAGCCTCTATGCCGAGGCGCCCGAGGATGCCCGCCGCGTGATCGAGCCGCAGGCCAGCGTGCTGGAACTGCGCGAGGCCGAGGCGGCGCTGCAATCCATGCAGCGCCATCTGACCGGCGCCCTGAAGCAGAAGGAACGTCTGGCCCAGCTGGGCAGCGCCGTCGCCAAGATCAGCCACGACCTGC
>JBJOQI010000346.1:0-2573 GCA_046050045.1 Pseudomonadota bacterium
GCGGCAAGGATCGGCACCATGTGCACGCCCAGCGCCGTGATCAGCGCCCCGCTCAGCGCGAAGCTGACCGCGACCGCCCGGAAGGCCTGCGGGCGCAGCGCCTCTGGCAACGGCGCGGCCTCGCGCAGCTCCGGCCCCTTGCTGACGGCCCGGCCCCCCGTCACTGCCAACCTCGCCACCACCGGTTGCCGCCAGAGCCACAGGTGCAGCCCCAGCGCCACCGTCAGGTGCAACCCGGCATAGACCCCGTAGGTGCCCCGCCAGCCCAGCGCCTCGGCCAGCCACCCCGTCAGCGGCCAGAACAGGGTCGAGGCGAAGCCCGCGATCAGCGTCAGCCGCGTGATCGCCCGCCGGGCCCCGGCCCCGGTCAGCCGCGCCAGCGTGGCAAAGGCCGCATCATAAAGGATCGTGACCGAGATCACCTCGATCACCACCACCCCGGCCAGCCAGAGCCACAGCACCGGCGCCACCGCCATCACCGCCAGCGTCACGCCGGCCAGCACGCTGCCCCAGACCATCAGCAGGGGCGCCCCCAGCCGGTCCATCGCCCGCCCGGCATGCGGCGCGACCAGCCCGCCCGCCAGAAGGCCCGCGGAAAACACGCCATAGAGCAGCGGCTCGCCCACCCCGAAGGTCGCCGCGACCTTCGGCACCTGGATCGCGAAGGCATAGTAAAGTGTGCCGTAGCCGATGATCTGGCTCAGCCCCAGCGCGACGACCGGCATGATCACGCCCCGCGCCCCAGCACCGCGCCGGGGTTCATGATCCCCTGCGGGTCAAGCGCCGCCTTGATCGCCCGCATCGCCGCCAGCTTCGCCGGGTCGCCATAGCGTTCAAGGTCATCGACCTTCAGCCGCCCTATCCCGTGCTCGGCGCTGACCGACCCGCCAAGGTCATGCACCAGATCATGCACCGCCCGCTTCACCTGCCCCGCAAGCGGCCGCAGCGCCTCGACCGCAACCCCCTGCGGCGGAAAGACATTCCAGTGCAGGTTGCCGTCGCCGACATGGCCAAAGACGTTCACCCGGAAATCCCCGATCCCGGCAATCACCCCCGGCGCGCGGTCGATGAATTCCGGGATTTCCGACAGCGGCACCGACACGTCATGCGAGGACACCGACCCGACCTTGCGGTTCCCTTCCGGCAGCCGCTCCCGGTACTCCCAGAAGGCCGCGCGCTGCGCCTGGGACTGCGCGATCAGCCCGTCATCCGTCAGGCCCGCATCGAGTGCCGCCGCGAACAGCCCCTCCAGCGCCGCGGCCGGGTCCAGCCCCACCGGCATCCCCACCTCGACCAGCACCAGCCATTCCGGCGGATCGGGCCAGGGCTGGCGATACTCGGGCACCACTTCGGCCAGGAATGCCGCCCCCTGCCGGTGCATCAGTTCAAAGGCGGAAACGCAGCCCCCCATCCGGTCATTGGCCAGCGCCAGCAGGTCCAGCGCCGCCCGCGGGCTGCGCACCGACACAAGCGCCGTGCCCTCGGCGGCGGGCCGTGGAAACAGCCGCAGCGCCGCCGCCGTGATCACGCCCAGCGTGCCCTCCGCCCCGATCAGCAGGTGGCGCAGGTCATAGCCCGTGTTGTCCTTCCTGAGCCGTTTCAGCCCGTTCAGGATCGACCCGTCGGGCAGCACCGCCTCGACCCCCAGCACCAGATCGCGCGCATTGCCATAGCGCAGCACGTTCACCCCGCCCGCATTGGTGGACAAGAGCCCGCCGATCCGGGCGGACCCCTGGCTGGCCAGCGTCAGCGGAAAGATCCGCCCCACGCCTTCGGCCGCCGCATGGACATCCGACAGGATCGCCCCGGCCTCGGCCACCAGGACGTTTTCTTCCGGGTGCACCTCGCGCACCGCCACCATCCGCTCCAGCGACAGGATCAGCGGCTCCGGTCCCCCGGTCGCCAGCTGGCCAAGCACCAGCCCGGTGCCGCCGCCATAGGGGATGACACCCACCCCTGCCGCGCCGCAGGCCCGCACCACGGCCGCCACCTCGGCGGTGCTGCGCGGACGGGCCACGAAGGAGGCCTTGCCCCCCGGCCGCCCGCGCGGGTCCTCCAGATAGCGCGGCGCGACCCGGTCCACCACGCCCGGCACCTCGCGCGACAGCGCGGCGGCGAAATCGGCATCGGCGGGTATCAGCATCGCGCGGGTCTCCTAGACCCGGATCAAGCATGCCCGGGGCGGTCAGGCAAGCCCCCGCGCCATCGCCGCAAGCGCCGTCACCGTGCCGAAGTTCCGCGCCGTGATCCGCGCCGGCCGCAGCGCCGCCTCCAGCCGCGCGGCGACCGCCGAGCGCCCGTATCCGTCCGGGGTATGCAGATAAAGGACCCGGCCCCGCAGCACGAAGCGCTCGCCCCCCGTCGCCCGCCCGGCAAGGTCGGTCAGGTCCGGGCTGACCTCCCGGTCGAGAAAGGTGATGTGCAGCGTCTTCGGCGCATCGGCGGCCTCGGGAAAGGGATTGTCCGCCAGCACCGCCTCGATCTCGCCTGCCCTCAGCACCAGCGCCATCGGGTGACTGCCATTGGGCAGCGTGATCGCTGCGGAAATCTGCCCGGCCAGGACTTCTGGCGCG
>JBJOQI010000347.1:0-3495 GCA_046050045.1 Pseudomonadota bacterium
GCAGGTGGTGCGGACCGGCCCAGATGTACAGGAAGATCAGCGCCCAGAAGTGGATGATCGACAGCTTGTAGCTGTAGACCGGGCGTTCGGCCTGCTTGGGCACGAAGTAGTACATCATGCCGAGAAAGCCCGCAGTCAGGAAGAAGCCCACCGCGTTGTGCCCGTACCACCATTGCGTCATCGCGTCCTGCACGCCGGCAAAGACCTGCACCGACTTCGACCCGAAGACCGAGACGGGGATCGAGATGTTGTTGACGACATGCAGCATCGCCACGGTGACGATGAAGGACAGCAGGAACCAGTTCGCCACGTAGATGTGGGGTTCCTTGCGCCTGAAGATCGTGCCCATGAAGACCGCAAGGAAGGCGACCCAGACGATGGTCAGCCACCAGTCGACATACCATTCCGGCTCGGCGTATTCCTTGGACTGCGTCGCGCCGAGGATATAGCCCGTCGCCGCCAGCACGATGACCAGCTGGAACCCCCAGAACACGAACCAGGGCAGCCGTCCGCCCCAGAGCCGGGCGGCCGTGGTGCGCTGGACGATGTAGAAGGTCGACATGATCAGCGCATTGCCGCCAAAGGCGAAGATCACCGCCGAGGTATGCAGCGGGCGCAGCTTGCCGAAGTTCAGGTAGCCCTGTGTCAGGTCCGACAGGTTCAGCGCCGGAAAGGCCAGCTGGAAGGCGATGGTCACGCCCACCAGAAAGCCCACGACACCCCAGAGCGCCGTTGCGATGGCCCCGGCGCGCACCACGCCGTCATTGTATTCGTGCGACAGGTCGACCTTCGGCTCGTCGATCCGGCGAAGCTGCCAGACGAAAGTAAGCGCCGCTGCCAGCATGACGGTCAGCGCGTTCACCATATAGGCCAGGTCGTGGGCGTAGTTGGCGGCGATCGCGGCCAGAACCGCGACGGCGCCAAGCGCGATAAGCTTGATGTAATCCCACATGCTTGCGTTCCCTCGTTTCCGCGCCGCGGACGGAATCGGGCTGCCGTTCCGGCCCCGCGGTTGTCGGCGGTTTTGCGCTGCGGGCGGTCCGGCCGCATTGATCTGGGTCAAGCACTGCCGGGGACCGGGATTGATCCGCGTCAAGGCGCGACATTCACGCAACCGTCAGTCTTGCCCAATCCACGCCCATCGCGAGAAGGAGCGACCCGCATGGCCTACAAGTCCATCCTGACGATCTTCACCGGCTCGGCACCCGACATGACGGTCCTTGACGCCGCGGTGTCGCTGGCCCGGCGCGAGGATGCGCATCTTGACGTTCTGTGCATCGGCATCGACCGGTCCGACCCGGGCTTCTACTTCGCCGGGGCGACCGCTGCGGTCTTCGAGGCGACCTTCGAACAGGCGCGGACCGATTCCACGGCCTGCGAAACCGCGGTTCGCACGCGGCTCGCGTCCGAGGACATCCGCTGGGCGACCGACAAGGCCGCAGCGCAGCTTGGTCTGGTCGCCTCCGTGGCCGGGATGCGGGCACGCTATGCCGATCTGGTCCTTGCCGGGTCACCCTATGCCGAAGCCGCCCCCAGCGCCGCCGAAGCCGCTCTCGAAGGCGCCTTGTTCGACGGGCGCGCGCCGGTCCTGGTCGTGCCGGGCAAGGGGCTCGACGCCAGGTTCGCCGACCGCATCCTTGCGGCCTGGAACGAGGATGCCGAGGCGATGACGGCGATCCGCGCTGCGCTGTCCCTGCTCAAGGCCGCGCATTTCGTCGATGTCGCGGTCGTCGATCCTTCGGCGCGCAGTTCCGAACGCTCCGACCCCGGTGGCGCGCTCAGCCAGATGCTCGCGCGGCACGGCGTCCGGGCCGAGGTTTCGGTGCTGGCCCGGACCCAGCCGCGCGTGGCCGACGTGCTGCTGCGCCATGTCCGCGATACCGGCGCGGGCCTTGTGGTGATGGGGGCCTATGGCCACTCGCGCTTCCGCGAGGCGATCATCGGCGGGGCGACACGGCACATGCTGGAACAGACCGAGGTGCCGGTGCTGCTGGCCCACTGACGGGCGACGGGCCGGTCAGACGAGGAATCCGCCGTCGGCGTCGTCGCCGGATTCCTCGATCAGCCGGTTGAAGTCGGGGATCGTGATGTGACGGTTGCCTTCGATCTCGATCAGGCCGTCGCGCTTCAAGGCCGACATCTGGCGGCTGACCGTCTCGAGCGTCAGGCCCAGGTAATCCGACATCGCCTCGCGGGTCAGCGGCAGGTCAAAGCGGATGCGCCCCTGCGCCTGCCGCAGGTGCAGCCCGGCATCGCGCCGCGCGATCATGGCCAGAAAGCTCGCGATCTTTTCCCGCGCCGTCTTGCGGCCCAGAAGCAGCATCCACTCCCGCGCCGCATCCAGCTCGTCCAGCGTCATTTCCAGCAGGCGCTGCGCGATATGCGCGGTTTCCGACATCAGCTGCTCGAACGGCCGCTTGCGGAAGCAGCACATCAGCAGATCTGTGGTCGCCGTGACGCTGTAGGGCGCGATTTCGCGCCCCGGGCGGCCCACGAAGTCGGACGGCAGCAGCAGCCCCACCATCTGGGTGCGACCGTCCTCCATCGTCTGGGTCAGCGTCGCCACGCCCGAGACGACCGAGGCCACGAAATCCATCTTGTCGCCGGCCCAGATCACCGTCTGCCCGGCTTCGAAGCTGCGGTAATACTTGATCTCTTCCAGCTGCCGAAGCTCGTCGGTCTCGCAGCGCGCGCAGACCGCCCGGTGCCGGATCGGGCAGTCGCCGCAGTTCGGCGCAGATTTCAGGCTGACGATGGTGTTCATCCGTGTGGCCCTGGCTGGCGATCGGCTGGGTTGATCTGGGTCAAAGCACGGTCATTCGCGCTTCGCCAACGTAAACCCATGACCCCCCCAGCGCAACTTGCCAGGTTCGGACTTTTTGACGCGCGCGTGCCGCGCTACACAAGCTACCCGACCGCCCCGCATTTCTCGTCCGCCGTCGGACCCGTCCGGTTCGCGGACTGGGTGAAAGCCATTCCCCCCGGCAGCCGGATCTCGCTTTACCTGCATGTTCCGTTCTGCCGCAGGCTCTGCTGGTTCTGCGCCTGCCGGACGCAGGGCACCAGTTCCGACGGGCCGGTGCTGGCCTATGCCGAGGTGCTGGCCGCCGAAATCGCGCTGCTGCGCCGCATCCTGCCCGAAGGCGTGAGCCTTTCGCGCCTGCACTGGGGCGGCGGCACGCCGACGCTGCTGCCGCCCGCGTCGATGCTGGCCCTGTCGAAGGCCATCGCGACCCTTGCCCCCCTTGCCCCCGGCGCCGAGTTCTCGGTCGAGATCGACCCCAACGAAATCGACGAAGCCCGGCTGGATGCACTCGCCGCGGCCGGGCTGACCCGTGCCTCGATTGGGGTGCAGGATTTCGACGCGGGCATCCAGAAGATCATCGGCCGCGACCAGAGCTACGAGGTCACCCGTGCGGCGACCGAGATGCTGCGCGCCCGCGGCATCCGCTCGCTCAACGCCGACATCCTCTACGGCCTGCCGGAACAGTCGAC
>JBJOQI010000348.1:0-6082 GCA_046050045.1 Pseudomonadota bacterium
AACCGCGCCCCGGCCCGCTGGCGCAGCGCGTCGTCCACGTTCTCGGGGTAGTTCGAGAACATGCCAAAGGTGCAGTTCCCCCGCACCACGGTATTGGCCCCGGCAAAGGCCTCCATCAGCACGGCGGTGATTTCCTGCTGGCCGGTCGAGGATTGCCGGTCGCCCCGCTTGCCCGCCACCTGGTCGATGTCATCGACCGTGCCGAAGCCGATCACGTTGGGGTCGGTGACCGAGGTGATGAAGGCCTTGGCGTTCTGCCCCGACTTGCCCTGATAGCTGTCCACATTGTCGATCGACAGGTTCTGGTAGCGGAACGGGTAGCCCGCCACCTTGCAATATCCGTCGATCATCCCGGCCATCATCTGGATCAGCGTGGTCTTGCCGGTGCCGGGCTTGCCGTCGCCCATGAAGGTGAAGATGAAGCCCCCCATCTCGGCAAAGGGGTTCAGCTTGCGCTCGAAGTCATAGGCCATCAGCATCTTGGCCAGCCGCATCGCCTGGTACTTGGCGATGTGGTTGCCCACGACCTCCTCGGGCTTCTTGAAGCTCATGGTCAGCGCCGTGCCGCGCGCCTTGCGCGCCGGCTCGAAGCCCGAGATCGGCAAGTCGTCCGCGGCCACCCGGTAGTTCGCGCCCCGGAACGTCTCCAGCCGCGGCGCGGTTTCCGCCCGCGCCTTGACCTTCGCCATCAGCGCCTCGGCAAAGCCCAGCACCGTCGCAACCAGCCGCCCGTCATCGGTGGCCAGCGCCGCAATGTCCTGATCCAGCTCCCACAGCACCCCGTGCAGGGCGATCAGCGCATTGTCGGTCAGCACTTCGTCGACCGATCCCACCTCGACCGTCGCCTCGGTCGCATGCGGCGCCAGCAGGAAGGCCGCGGCATTGGCAAGGACCTGCAACACCACCAGCGCCTCGGCGGCAAGCAACTCCCCGAACTCCGCCGACCTTTGCGCTGGCAGCCGCGCTTCAAGGTTGGCCTTCTTCAGCTCGGCCAGCCCGGTCTGCCCGGCAAACTGCTCGCCCACCGCCAGCGCGATGGCCAGCGCGCGGCGCAGGCCTTGCGTCACCGCCGCCTGCACCGGCGTCCCGATCGGGTCGTCGCCGCCCACCGCCATGATCCGGTCAATCAGCCGCACGCCCTGCGCCCGCTCGGTCGATCGCCCGACCAGCCCCGGCGTGGTGGACCGGAACCGCGGCCGCGCGCCCACGCCCGGCGACAACTCCGCCGCCGCCGCCTCGACCCTGGCCTTGCCCAGCCGCGGCGCATGGTCGAGCCCCGCCAGCATGGTGGCGGCCGCCGCGTAATGCGCGCGCACTGCCTCTTCCTTCAGTTCCATCTCGTCGCGCTGACCGTTGCTCATGGCCCCTCACTCGCCCCTTCACCTTGACCGAAATACTCCACGGGGGTCCGGGGGTGTGAAACCCCCGGACCTCGGGCCTGCACCACGACCCGGCCGTTCTTGCCCACGACGTATTTCCTGACCGCCCGGAACCCCTCGGGGTCCTTCTCGGCCAGAACCTGATAGGGCAGTTGCGGCAGGATCAGGTTGCGGAGAATCCGCGTCACCCCGTTTTCCTCGCCCTTGAAGAACGGGTCCAGCCGGAACACCTCGGTCTCGGTCACGTTGAACCAGCCTTCCTTCACCTCGGACCGCTCGCTCACCAGCTCCTCGACCGTCCAGGCCAGCGCCCAGTCCTCGCCTGCCGAGGCCCGTGCGCCCTCCAGCACCTCGCGGATCGGGCCGGTCTGCATGGTGAACGCGCTCGAATACATCGGCCCGACATAAATCCGCCGCAGCCGCTTGGGGTGCACATCCGCGAAATCCGTGTCGATCCCCCTGGCGATGGTCAGCAGCTTCAGCCCCCCGACCGACTGTGCCAGCAGGTGCGCCTGCACCTCGGGCCAGCGCCGCGCGTCCTCGGGCAGCGCCTTCTTCCCCGAATCCTCGGCCTCGAGCAGGTAGATCAGCGGCACGTTCAGCTGGCTGTCATAGACCGCCCAGTGGATCAGGAACCGCCGCCGCCCCGTATCGCCCTTGCCCGCCGCAATGGCCTGCGGATGCATCTGCGCCAGGAACAGCCCGCCCTTGGCCAGCGCCTCGAAATACATCCGCTGCGACAGCGCGTATTGCAGCTTCACCGGAAAGATCCGGTCGCCGACAATCTGGCGCACCATCTCGTCCTTCAGCTGCGCGGCATGCGGCGTTCCGTCGAGGTGCTTCCCTGCCTCGGCCGAGTCATTGGCCAGTGTCGCGATTTCCTGAAACACCGGAAACCCGCTCTCATGCAGGTCGATGGTCAGGTGGCGCTGCGCCATCCCCTCCAGCTTGCCCGCAATCAGGTACTTCATCGACAGCGCCCGGAACGAGGCCGCCATCGCCGCGGCATAGCCCGCGACAATCGCGCCCTCGGCCTCCGAGAACTGCCGTTCGGACGCCATTTCGCCCACGACCCCGGACATGAGGCCGGTGATCCGCTCGAACTTCGCGAAGTAGCGCCGCGCCGCGATGTCGTCGGTCAGCGCCTTGTGGTCGTTCGTCAGGTCGGTTTCGGGCACTTAGCCACCGTACAGGTTCTTGTCGTGCTTCTCGACAATTGCCGCGAAACGCCGCGCGAAACGCTCGTCGGCCTTGGCCTTTTCCTCCAGCACCTTGCGGGCAAAGACCATGTTGGCCTCGTGGGCCTCCATCATGTCGGCCATCCGCTCGTTCGTCGCCGTCCCGATCGCCGCCATCGCGGCCTGGGCTTCCTTGTCGGTCTGCACCCCGATCTCGTTGATCCGGTGCGCCACGTCCTGCTGCTGCGCGGTCTTCAGCGACTTCGTCAGCGCGTCATAGAGCACAACCCGCTGCTTGGTGTCGGTCTGCAGCTTGTTGATCAGCACCATCTGCGTCGCCGCCTGGTTCTGCAGGCTGTCCACCCAGGTCTTGCCCTTCTCGATGTAGCGCTCGAGCGTCTGCGACTTCGCCAGCTTCACCTGCTCGTCCTGCACCATGGCGTTGTAGCGCCGGTTGGTCTCGGCCAGGTCGCTTTCCAGCTTGGTGCGCGCCGCCGCGTCCTGCGTGGCCGCGATCTTGCCCTCAAGCTCGATGATCTGCGGATCCATCTTCAGGATCTCGGCCCGCAGCCCCTCGAGCTCGGCCACCGTCGTCTCGCGGTCGGTGAGCGTCTCGGTCAGGTTCGCCTCGACCCGGGCCTTCTGCTGGTTCAGCGTGTCAAGCTGGCTTTGCAAAAGCTTCACGATCACGTCCGACTTCGCGATCAGGTCCTGCAGCTTGTCGTCGATGGTGGCCGCGCGCAGGCGCTCCTGCCGCATCGATTCCGACTTCGCGTCGCTGAAGATGCCGACAAAGCTTTCCCAGCCGGTCTTCGACCGCATCTCCTCGAAATCCTTCGAGAATCCGGCCGTCACGTCGTCAAGCCCCATGATCAGCTCGGCGATATTGGCGTTCATCACCTCGGCGTGCTTGTGCACATCGTCAAGCGTCGCGTTGGCGATGTCGATCGAGATGTCCTCGCCCGTCTTCAGCTTCGACCCGGCCTGTTCGATCCGCGCCGTCAACTCGCTGATCTTCGACTGAGCCTCTGCCACCTGCTTCTGGCTCTCCAGTACCTGCGTCTCGAAATCTGCCATGTCACGCTCCGATGTGAATCGTCTTTACAATGATGGGGGAACCAGAGGTCGTTTGCACCCCCCCGCCCGCGAAAAATCTATGCGCTTCGCGCCCGCCCGTCACCCGCTTTCTCGCCCCCGTTGCCCTGCCCCCGTTGCCCTGCCCCTGCGTCACGGGCTAGCCTCAGGGCATGGACCCCGCCCAAACCCAGCGCATCGCCGCCGAAACCGCCGCCCGCCGCGACGCGCTGGTCCGCCTGACCCAAGACCTGATCCGCATCCCGACGCTGAACCCGCCGGGGCAGAACTACCTCGAGATCTGCGAGTATCTCGGCGAATACCTCGCCCGCGACGGCTTCACGGTCGAGCTGATCCGGGCCGAGGGCGCACCGGGCGACAGTGCCGACCACCCCCGCTGGAACATGCTCGCCCGGCGCGAGGGTCCGAGCCCCGGTCCGACAATCCATTTCAACGGCCACCATGACGTCGTGACCGTGGGTCAGGGCTGGACCCGCGATCCCTTTGGCGGTGCGGTCGAAGGCGACCGCATCTACGGCCGCGGCGCCTGCGACATGAAAGGCGGCATCGCGGCCTCGGTGATCGCCGCGCAGGCCTTCGTCGCGGCCTGCCCCGGATATGCCGGGGCCATCGAGATCAGCGCCACGGCGGACGAGGAAACCGGCGGCTATGGCGGTGTCGCGCATCTGGCCCGGATCGGGCGCTTTGCCCATGTCGATCACGTCATCATCCCCGAACCGTTGAACAAGGACCGCATCTGCCTTGGCCATCGCGGCGTCTGGTGGGCCGAGATCGAGACGAAGGGGCGGATCGCCCACGGCTCGATGCCGTTTCTGGGCGACAGCGCGATCCGCCACATGGGGGCGCTGCTCCACCAGATCGAGACGACCCTTTACCCCGCGCTCGCGGGCCGAACGACAGCCATGCCGGTTGTTCCGCCGCAAGCGCGCCAGTCCTCGCTGAACATCAATTCCGTCCACGGCGGCGAGGCCGACCTTGAGGGCACCAGCGCCCTGCCCGCCCCGGTCGTGGCCGACCGCTGCCGCATCGTCATCGACCGCCGTTTCCTGATCGAGGAATCGCTGCCCGAGGTAAAGCGCGAGGTGACCGACCTGCTCGCCCACCTTACCGCCACAAGGCCCGGCTTTTCCGCCGGGATCCGCGACCTGTTCGAGGTGGCCCCCGTCATGGCCCCGAGGGACGCCCCCGTGGTGCAGGCCACCCACCGCGCCATCTCGCGCGTGCTGGGTCTGTCACCGGAGTACGTCGTCTCGCCCGGCACCTATGACCAGAAGCACATCGACCGGATCGGGCAGCTCAGGAACTGCATCGCCTATGGCCCGGGCATCCTCGACCTCGCCCACCAGCCCGACGAATGGGTGGGCATCACCGACATGCTCGACAGCGCGCGGGTGATGGCCGAGGTGATGGCCGAGCTTCTGGCACCCTAGATCAGACCTTCGGCCCGGAACAGCGCCTTGACGTCGGCCTCGGGGCGCGCGCCGAAATGGCTGATGACCTCGGCCGCCGCGATGCAGCCCATGCGGCCCGCGACCTTCAGGCCCTGCCCGGTGGCAAGGCCGTAAAGGAACCCGGCCGCGAACTGGTCGCCCGCCCCCGTCGCATCGACCGGAACGACGCGGTGCACCGGAACCTCGACCCTTTCCTCGCCACGGATCACGATCACATCCGCGCCCGACCGGGTACACACGATGGTGCCGCAATCGGCCCGCGCCTGCGCCAGCGCGACGTCGAGATCCTCGGTCTGGTAGAGCGAGGTCCACTCGTGGACGTTGCCGGTCACATAGTCCATGTCCTCGCGCACCAGCCGGCGGAAGTCGGCGCGGTGACGGTCGACGCAGAACGGGTCCGACAGTGCGATCCCGGCCTTGCCGCCACCCTTGTGGCAGTCGCGCGCAGCTTTCAGGAAGGCCTGTTTGCCCTGCGGCTTGTCGAACAGGTAGCCTTCTAGGAACAGATAATCCGCCCGGCCCGCCACTTCTTCCGGTACATCCTCGGGCCCGAGTTCCGAGGAAATCCCGAGGTAGGTATTCATCGACCGCTCGCCATCGGGCGAAACGAAGATCATCGACCGCGAGGTCGGAAGTTCGGCCGCTTTCACCGGCGGGTTGGGGAAATCCGTGCCCTCGGCCGTCAGCGACCGCGCGTAGAACCGGCCCAGCGCATCGTCCCGCACCCGCCCGATGAAGGCCGTCCGCAGCCCGAGATTGCCAAGCCCCGCGATGGTGTTCCCGACCGAACCGCCCGGCGCTTCTGTCCGCTCGCGCATGGCGGCGTAAAGCGTCTCCGCCCGTTCACGCTCGACCAGCTGCATGATGCCCTTGGTAATGCCCATCAGGTCAAGGAAGGTGTCGTCCGACTGGCTCAGCACATCGACGATGGCATTCCCGATGCCGACGACCTGGTAACGTTCGCTCACGCTGTCTTCTC
>JBJOQI010000349.1:0-4471 GCA_046050045.1 Pseudomonadota bacterium
CCCTATGGCGCGGTGATCGGCGAACAGGCGCGGCGTCTTCTGGTGCCCTTCCTCTTCTGGGCCGCCTTCTTCCTTCTGTTCAACGAGGCCAAGGCGATGGCCTATGGCTACCCCGGGGGTCTGGCCGAAATCGCGGCCTCGCCGCTGACGCTTCTGCGCTACCTGCTTCTGGGCGAGGTGAAGTATCACATGCACTTCCTGCCGACGCTGTTCGGCGTGGTGCTGCTCTATCCGACTTACCTGCTCGCGCGGCGCTACCCGGCGCTTGGCTTCGGCGTGCTGGCCTGCCTCGTCATCCGGCGCGAAGTGGATGTCGAGCTCTGGGCGCGCCTGCCCGACCACCCGGCGCTGCCCTTCCTGCTGCGCGCCGTCAAGATCGCGAGCTATGCGGGCTACGGGCTGGTTGCCGGGTCGCTCGCACATGTCTGGGCCAATGCGCGCGGCACACGGCTGGCGGACTGGCTGCCCGTTGTCTGCCTGGGGGTCGCGCTCCTGTTCCTGCTGAAGCTCGCCGCGACCTGGCGCACCATTGCCGAAGGGGCCTGGCCGCACAATTACGCGCCGGGCTACTGGGCCGATTTCCTGATGCCAGTCCTGCTGTTTCTCCTGTGCCTCTGCCTCTCGGGGCGGCGCTGGCCGGTGCTTCTGTCGCGGCTAGCGCCCTATTCCTTCGGCATCTACCTCTGTCACCCGATCTTCCTTGACCTGTGCGAGATCACGCTGGTCGGCACGCAGCTGCCCCCGATCGCACAGGTGGCGCTGAAGATCTCGGTCGCCCTGACCGGTGCCGCCCTTCTGGTCGCCGGCTTGTCGCGGCTGCCGGCACTCGCCTGGACGATCGGGCTTGGCCCCCTGCCCTTCCGGCGCGGCCCCGCCCTGTCCTCCAAAGAACCCGGAGTATCGCAATGACCCTCTCCTGCCAGGATCTCTCTCCGTGCCTGTCGATCTTGCGGCCCCAGTCGGGGCGGGTCTCTTCCGGCATTGCGGGCGAACTCGCCGACCTCGGCCCTGCCCTTGCCGCGCGCGGGATCGAACTTGCGCTGCTTGATCTGTCGGGCTGTCGCGGCGGGCATTCGCTGCTGGCCGGGCTGGTCGAGGCATCGGCGCGGCTTGGCAACAGCCTGCGGCTGGTCGTCTGCGGACTTGACCCGTCGCTGTCCGACTGCCTTGGCCGTGCGGGCCTGTCCGGGGCGCTCGATCTGGTGGCCGACCGCGACGCGGCCCTTGCTCACCCGGCCGTGCGCGCGCGCCTCGCGACCGGCGGGCGCGTGGTCCTTGCCCCCGGCTGGGGTCTGCAACCGGTCCTGCCGCTGTCGGGTCCTGCGGCGCTGCTCGATCTGCTCGGGCAGCCTGTCATCGCCCGTGTCTGCGAGGCGCTCCGCCGCCTTGGCCTGCGCGATCTGGTCCTCGACGGCTCGGGCCCGGTCGCGGCAAGTGAAACCCTGACCGCCGCCTTGCCCGCCTCGGTCACTCCGTGGTTCCTGGGCGAGCCCACGGGAAGGGGACTTGCCGCCGCGCTTGCCGATCAGGCCCGGCGCGGCGGCCTGCCGAATGAGACGGTCCTGCTTGCCCCCGACCGCCTTCCGGGGCCGGGCCTTGCCGCGGCGCTTCTGTCGCACCGGCGGTCCGGGGCCGACCAGGGTCGCGCCGCCGGCGAAACAGTGGCCGGGTTTGACGCGACCGGAAAGGTCGGGCGTTTCGGGGGCGAGTGTCGTTGCGACGGGCTCGCCATTCTTTCGGCAGCATCGATCGCCGGATGGGAGACCGCGGCGCCAGGGGGGCAGGCCGACGCCCTCGCGGGCTGCCTCGGCGGCAACGAGACCCCTGCCGGACACCCTGGGCCTGCGGACGCGACCGACCGGCTCGCCTCGGCAGGCGATTACTTCAGACTTCTCCGGCAGGGCCTGGACGGCAGGGCCGACCTGCGCCCGCTGGGCGAGCAGGTGCGGCCCGGTGTCTGGCTCGCCCACGGTGCGCGCCTGTCCCCGCGCGCCGCCATCACAGGCCCCTGCTATATCGGCCCGGGAGCAAGCGTCGAGGCCGGGGCATCGCTGTCGGGCCACGTCGTGATCGGCGAGGGCGCGCTGGTCGGGCCGGGCGCGGTGATCCGCGATTCGGTTATTCGCCCGGCGACCCGCGTCGAACCGGGGGCCATCGTTTCCTCGATGATTGCGGCCGGGGTCTGGGCCATCGACCACCGCTTTGACCTTGTGGCCACGACCGCGCCGCTCGACGGTGTCGTGCCGATCGACAGCGCTGCGCCTGCAGTCCCGGCCGAGCCGCGCCCGCGGCCGGGGTTCGAGGCCATTCCCCTGCTGGCCCGGACCGCCTGACCATGCCGTGCCCGGGTCCGCTCTTCGCGCCTGCCCCGGCCCCGCCGGGGGGCAAACCTGCGACCCTCTCCGGCCGGTGCGCGCGGACCACCCGCGCGTCCATCGCCGCGCCGCCCCAGGATGCACCGTCCGGGTACGGGCTGATCCTGCATGGGCCGACGCGGTTCTGGCCGACGCGATGCAAACTGACCCGATGCACACCGACCCGAAACTGGCTCACCCCGGGCAAGCTGCTTCGAAGGGGACCCGTCAGCACAGGATCGATCCGGGTGACCTTGCGCCCAGCGGCGTTCCTTCCTGGGGCCTTCCGTCGTGGGGCCGTCCGTCTTGGGGCCGTCCGTCCTGCGGCCTTGCGTCATGGGGCCTTGCGTCTCGCCTCAATCGTTGCGCTGGCCGTGAGCGGCGTCCTGCCGGTCTCGGCCGAGCCGGGTTTCTGGCTGTTGGCCGAGGATGCCGCAGGTTTGGTCGAGGCGCGCGGTTTCCCCGCCTCGGAATCCGGCCGCCTGGCCGACATCTTTGCCCGCCTTCCCGTCGCTGCCGCCCTTCCGGCGCAATGCCGGCCTTCCACCCCCGACGCCTTTGAGACCTTGCCAACCTCGGACCGGACCGAGGCCCTGCGCGGGCTGACCGCGATCGGGCTCGACCTGACGGGCCTGCCGCCGCCGCCTGGCATGGGCGAGGATTTCGGCCGCCGGGTCCACGCAGCCGTTGCCGGCCTTCTGGCCGCCGAAGGCCTGGCGACGGTGGCCCCGGACGATTCCGCTCGGCTTCCCGGTCAGCCGCGGCTGCAGATCTTCCTGTCCTATTCCGACCGCGCGCTCGGCTGTGACTATGCCTATTCGCTCTTTGCCAGCCTCACCCAGACCGCGGTCCTGACCCGCGACCCGGGCGTCAAGCTGCCGGTCGGGGTCTGGTCCTTCTCGGCCAAGTCCGGCGAGGGGCGGGGCGCCGGGCAAGAGGAGTTGCTGCTGATCGACGCGGCCGAGGCGCTGTTGCGCGACTGGAACGCGGTGAACGGCCCACCGTGACGGGCGGCGCAATGACCGTATCCCCCCGAACTTCCACCACCGGATCCAGATGACCAGACCCTATTTCCGCGCCTACGAACACCGCCTGCCGCCGGAGCGGCCCGCGCTTTCGCCATCGCGCGAAAGGGCCTGGCAGGTGCTGGCGGGCCTGACGATCGGCCTCGGCGCGACCTACCTGCACTGGCGCTGGACCGCCTCGCTGAACCCCGAGGTGCCGGTCTTTTCCGCCATCGTCGCCCTGGCCGAGACGCTTGCCTTCGTCGGCACGCTGCTCTTCTTCCACGACATCTGGAGCGAGGGCGACACGCCCGCCGCAGCCCCGCCCGCCACGCGCAGCGAGGCGGGGCTCGAGGGCGAAGGCCCCGTCGAGGTCGATCTTTTCGTGACCACCTATGACGAGGCGACCTCGGTGGTGCTGCCATCGCTGGCGGCGGCGCGGTCGCTGCGGGTGCCCGACGGCCATGTCCTGCGGATCTGGCTGCTCGACGACGGCGACAGGCCAGAGATGGCACGCCTCGCCCGGCACATGGCGGTGGGATACCTGTCGCGCCGCGACAACCTCGGCTTCAAGGCCGGCAACCTTGCCAATGCGCTGTTCCGCACCTCGGGCGACTTCATCGTGATCTGCGATGCCGATACCCGCGTGCTGCCGGGAATGCTCGAGAACTGCATGGGGTATTTCCGCGACCCCTCGGTCGCCTGGGTGCAGACGCCGCACTGGTTCTATGACATCCCCGAGGGCGAGAGCTGGCGTGCGGCGCTGCACCGCCGCCTGGGCCGCACGGGCGCGGGGCTGGCCCCGGTGGCGGCCTTCCTGACCGGCGGGCCGATGCGCGGGCGCGATCCCTTCCTGTCCGACCCCGGCCTGTTCTTCGACGTGATTCAGCGGCGGCGCAACCGCAACAACGCCTCGTTCTGCTGCGGCGCGGGCTCGATCCACCGGCGCGAGGCGGTCCTCGGCGCGGCGTTGCGCCAGCACGCAGAGGATTCCCGCCATGCCGTCACGCAGCTTTTCGGCGGCGGTCCCCTGCGCCGGGTCCGCGGTCTGCTGCGCCGCATCCTTCGCCGCAACCGGGCAGCCCCGTCCCTGCCCGGCCGCCTGACCATGCA
>JBJOQI010000350.1:0-9539 GCA_046050045.1 Pseudomonadota bacterium
CGAGGACCACCCCTTCATCCCGCCGCTGGAGGAGTTCATCCGCACGGCCTATGCCGAAAAGGTGCCGATGGTGGGCGTCTGTTTCGGTCACCAGATCATCGCCCAGGCGATGGGCGGCAAGGTCGAGAAATATGCCCGCGGCTGGTCCGTCGGCCCGACCGACTATGACTTCGGCGGCGAGAAGGTCACGCTGAATGCCTGGCACCAGGATCAGGTGACCGAGAAGCCAGCCACTGCCCGGCGGATCGCGACGAACGACTTCTGCGAGAATGCCGCGCTGCTCTACGACGACCGTGCCTTTACCGTGCAGGCCCACCCCGAGTTCCGCGACGACTTCGTGGACGGCCTGATGAAGACCCGCGGCAAGGGGCGCGTTCCCGACGAGCTCATGGCGCAAGCGACCGAGAAGCTCGGCAGACCCAATTCCTCGGCCTCGATGGCCGACCGCATCGCTGATTTCTTCAAGCAACCCCGGGGCTGAAGGAAGGCCCCGGCCAACCCAAACGGGCGAAAGACGCCCAAAACCATAGTGTGACCCATGTCCAGCTGGACTGAAAAGCTGCCCGAAGCCGCACGGGAATATATTGCCGGCCGCCGTCTCGACGAAGTGGAGTGCATCGTCTCGGACATTGCCGGTGTGGCGCGGGGCAAGGCGATGCCTGCCTCGAAGTTCAAGAACCAGGCAAGCTTCTATCTGCCGAATTCGATCTTCCTGCAGACCATCACCGGCGAATGGGCCGACAACCCCTCGGGCGCCTTCACCGAACCCGACATGGTGCTGGTCCCTGACTACAGCACCGCCGTTGCCGCGCCCTGGACGGCCGACGTGACGATCCAGGTCATCCATGACGTGCTCGACCAGCAGGGCGTTCCCGTTCCGGTCGCCCCGCGGAACGTCCTCAAGCGCGTGATCGAGTTGTACAACGCCGAAGGCTGGTCGCCCGTCGTCGCGCCCGAGATGGAATTCTTCCTTGTCGCGCGCAACATCGACCCGAACATGCCCGTGATCCCGCCGATGGGCCGCTCGGGCCGCCGTGCGGCCGCCAAGCAGGCCTATTCGCTGTCCGCCGTCGACGAGTACGGCAAGGTGATCGACGACATCTACGACTTTGCCGAGGCGCAGGGGCTGGAGATCGACGGCATCCTGCAGGAGGGCGGCGCGGGCCAGATCGAGATCAACCTCGCCCACGGCGACCCGGTGCGGCTTGCCGACGAGATCTTCTACTTCAAGCGCCTGATCCGCGAGGCGGCACTGCGCCACGACTGCTTTGCCACCTTCATGGCCAAGCCGATCGAGGGCGAACCCGGCAGCGCCATGCACATCCACCATTCGGTGGTCAGCACAAAGACCGGAAAGAACATATTCTCCGACAGCAAGGGCGGAGAGACGGAAGCCTTCCACCATTTCATTGCCGGGATGCAGACCCATCTTCCGGCGGCCATCGCGCTTCTTGCGCCCTACGTGAACAGCTACCGCCGCTATGTCCCGGACTTCTCTGCCCCGATCAACCTGGAATGGGGGCGCGACAACCGGACGACGGGCCTTCGGGTTCCGGTCAGCGAACCGAATGCGCGCCGGCTGGAAAACCGGCTGGCCGGCATGGACTGCAACCCCTACCTCGGGCTCGCGGCCTCGCTCGCCTGTGGCTACCTCGGGCTGAAGGAAGGCAAGATGCCGCGCGCGGAATGCGTGGGCGACGCCTACATGAGCGAGGACGAACTGCCGCTGAACCTCGGCGACGCGCTCGACCTGCTCAGCGAGAGCGCCCCCATGCAAGAGGTTCTGGGGCCCGAGTTCTGTTCGGTCTACGAGTCGGTGAAACGCAACGAATTCAAGGAATTCCTGCAGGTCATCAGCCCGTGGGAACGGGAGCATCTGCTGCTGAACGTGTGATGAACCTGCTGTTCGCAAATGACCGTCGCGGCGAATACCCCAAAAGCTGGTATGCCGCGACGGCGACTCCGCTTGCCCGTTTCTCGGCACTGCGCGGCCAGGTTCGCGCCGATGTCTGTGTCATCGGTGCGGGCTACACCGGCCTGTCGGCGGCGCTGCATCTGGCGCAGCGCGGCTTGTCGGTCGTCGTGCTCGAAGCCCACCGGGTGGGCTTTGGCGCTTCGGGGCGCAACGGCGGGCAGCTTGGCTCTGGCCAGCGGCCGGACCAGGACGTGCTGGAATGCATGACGGGGCGCGACATTGCGCGGAAGCTCTGGTCCTTTGCCGAAGAAGCCAAGGACACCGTGCACGGCCTGATCGCGACCCATGGCATCGACTGCGACTACCGCCCCGGCCTCGTCCATGCCTGCTGGCACGACAGCGAGGTGGCTCATGCCGCGGCCTATGCCCGCAAGCTGCGCGACGACTACGGCTATGACCAGATCGAAGCGCTCGACCGCGATGCCCTGCGCGCCATCCTGCCGTCAGAGGTCTACAAAGGCGGCGACATCGACCGTGGCGCGGGGCACCTGCACGCGTTGAACTATGCGCTGGGCCTGGCGTGCGCCGCCGTGGAGGCCGGGGTGACGATCCACGAAACCACGCTTGTCCACCAGATCGACGATGGCCCCCGCCCGGTCGTGCGCACCGAGGGCGGCACGGTCGACTGCGGCCACGTGATCCTGGCCTGCAACGGTTACCTCGGGGGGCTCAACCGCAAGGTCGCGGCCCGCGTCATGCCGATCAACAACTTCATCGTGGCGACCGAACCCCTGGGCGACCTCGCCCGCACGGTCCTGACGCAGGATGTCGCGGTGGCCGACACCAAGTTCGTCGTCAACTACTGGCGGATGTCGAAGGACGGGCGGATTCTGTTCGGCGGGGCCGAAAGCTACGGCTATCGCTTCCCCGACATCGTGCAGTCCGTCCGCAGGCCGATGCTGAAGATCTATCCGCAGTTGCGCGACGTGCGGATCGACTATGCCTGGGGCGGGACACTCGCCATCACCATGAACCGGATGCCCTGCTTCACGCGCCCGGGGCAGAACATCCTGTCGGCCTCGGGCTATTCGGGCCACGGCGTCGCCATGGCGACCTTTGCGGGCAAGGTTCTGGCCGAGGCCGTTGCGGGCAAGGCCGAACGGTTCGACGTGATGGCCGCACTTCCCCTGCCGCGCTTCCCGGGCGGCCCTGCCCTGCGCTGGCCGCTGCTAGTCCTAGCGATGACCTGGTACACGCTCCGCGACAGGTTGGGCATCTGACCGCCGAAAGATGACAGGATCGTTTCGGCTCTGTGGATTCTGTTACAATTCTCGGCTACAGGAAGCGCAGGGGATAATCTCAAAGGTGCACCATGGCGCATGACGGACCGTCGCGGCTTCAGGCCGAGGCTCCGAACGTTTACGATGCCGAGCCGATCCCGGCCGCGGCGCGGGCTGAAATCGAACGGCTGCTGATGTCGGGCGACCTGTTCCGCTACACTGCCCCCGAAGGCGCGCCGGTCGCGATGCTCGAGGCCGAATTCGCCGGCTTCATGGGCACGAAATACGCGCTTGCCGTCTCGTCCTGTTCGGCCGCGATGTTCCTTGCGCTGAAGGCGCTCGACCTGCCGCGCGGGTCAAAGGTCCTGATCCCGGCCTTTACCTTCGCCGCCGTTCCCTCGGCCGTCGTGCACGCCGACTGCGAGCCGGTGCTGGTCGAGGTCGGCCACGACTTCCGCATCGACATGACCGACTTCCGCCTCAAGCTGTCCGAAGGCGCGGGCGCGGTGATGATCAGCCACATGCGCGGCCATACCTCGGACATGGACCAGATCATGGCCGCCTGCGACGCTGCGGGCGTTCCGGTGATCGAGGACGCGGCCCATTCGCTCGGCACCCTGTGGGACGGCAAGCGCATCGGCACGATCGGCAAGGTCGGCTGCTTCAGCTTCCAGTCCTACAAGCTGGTGAACGCGGGCGAAGGCGGGATGCTGGTGACCGACGACCCGGAAATCGCGGCCCGCGCCGTCATCATGTCGGGCGCCTACGAGCACAACTGGAAAAAGCACCCCGGCCTGCAGAACAGCTACCTGCACTGGCAGAACAAGCTGCCGCTTTACAATCTGCGGATGCAGAACCTCTCGGCCGCCGTCATCCGCCCGCAGATCCCGGAAATCGAGCGCCGGGTCCGCGATGGCCGCCGCAACCATGACCGCGTGGCAGACCGACTGAACGCCTCGCCCTGGTTCCGCGTGCCCCTGAGCTTGCCCAAGGAAGACCGCGCCCCGGACAGCCTGCAGTTCAACCTGATCGGGGTCGAGACCGACGAGGCCGCGCTGCGCTTCCAGGAAGCCGCAAAGGCCCGCGGCGTCGGCGCGAATGTCTTCGGCCTGTCCAAGGACAACGCCCGCGCCTTCTGGAACTGGGAGTTTCTGGGCGAAGTCCCCGACCTGCCCAAGACCCGCGCGATGCTGATGCGCGCGGGCGACCTGCGGCTTCCGGCGCGGCTGACCGAACGCGATCTCGACTATATCGCCGATGCGCTGATCGCCGCCGCGAACGAGGCCTTCGGCGGCTGACCACGCGACCGGCCCGGAATCAAAAGGCCCCGCACTGCGGGGCCTTTTGCATCTGCGGCGGCCTGCGGCCTACATCTTGGCGAGCTTGGCGTTCAGCTCGGCCAGTTGTTTCTTCATCGCGGCGATCTCGTCGGACTTTTCCTCGGGCTTCGCAGGCGCGGCATCATCCTCGCGCGCGGGACCGGAACTGCCCGGCCATCCGCCCATGATCGACTTGAGGAACGCCTCCTGTTGGCGGCGCATGGCCTCGAACCCCGGCATCGAGGCCATCGGGTTGATCGTGGTCAGGCTGTCCATCAGCTTGGACTGCCCCTCGCGCAACATCTCGAAGCTCGCCGCCAGGAACTGCGGCACAACAGTCTGCGCCTGCGTCGTGTAACTGCGGACCAGATCGGTCAGCACATCCACCGGCAGCACGCTTTCGCCCCGGCTTTCATGTTCGGCGATGATCTGCAGCAGGTATTGCCGTGTCAGGTCGTCACCGGTCTTCAGATCGACGATCTGCACCTCTCGCCCCTGCCGGATGAAAGCCGCGATGTCCTCGAGCGTCACATAGTCGCTCGTCTCGGTGTTGTAGAGACGGCGGCTCGCGTACCGCTTGATCAGCAGCGGCTTGGCGTCATCGGCCATGATGTCCTCCCCGGACTGTTCTTATTGGCGCTGCAGCAAGATTACGGGCAGGCGCAGAAAAGACAACAAAAAGAAAAGGCGGGCGGCCCAAGGGGCGCCCGCCAGGATAGGGTCGGTCCGACAGGGAGGAGGAGTGGACGACCCCCGGCCTTGCGGCCGAAAACTTACTTCGCAGCCGCGGCGGCTTTCTTCGCGACCGAGGTCACTTCCGCGGTGGCTTTCTTCACCGCAGCGGTGGCGTCTTCCGAGAAGTCCTTGCCAGCGGCAAGCAGCAGCTCGACGGTTTCCATCTGGACCTTCTTGGCGACTTCCGCGTAGGCGGCCAGGTTCTCGGCGGCCATCTCGGCGGCGGCCGAGGCGAAATCGCTGTAGGCCTTGGTGTAGTCGGCCGGCTCGGCTTTGACCTTGGTCAGCACCGACACCTTGGCCAGCGCGTCTTTCGTCCACTTGGACGAGATCTCGTTCGACTTCTCGGCGGCTTCGAGAGCCACTTTCGCAAACTTCTCGCCCAGCGCGGCCGAGGTCTTGAACGCGTCCTGGACGGCACCCGCATCAACCGGGAACGCCGACATCATGTCCTGCATGACTTTCGTGAAATCCTGGGTCTTCGCCATGATCTAATCTCCATCTGCCTCGGGAACGTCCCGTTCTGCATCTGCGAGAACATATACATGCTGCACCGCAGCAATTCAAGCCTGATCGCTGCGATGCAGCAAGAATTTTCCGTGACAGGAAACGACGGGCTCAGACGCCGGGGATTTCAACCACATAGGTTCCCGGAGCGGCAACAATCGGCGGATGCTTCGCATCGCCGGGCTGACGCGCGGGCACCATCTTGCCTGACCTCTTGGCCAGCCATGCCCCCCAGCGCGGCCACCAGCTGCCCTTGTGGAACGCGGCCCCGGCCTTCCACTCCTCGGGCGTCCCGGCCCAGTCCTCGTTGGTGTAGTGGCCGTACTTGTCCTTGCTGGGCGGGTTGATGATTCCCGCGATGTGTCCCGACTCGGACAGGATGAAGGTCTTGTCCTTCGACCCCATCTGCCGCACGCCGTTGTAGGACGACCGCCAGGCCGCAATATGGTCGGTCTCGCAGGCGATGGCGCAAAGCGGCACCTTCACATCCCCCAGATGCACCACCTCGCCGCAGATCGCGAACCCGTCACGCGCAAAGCGGTCGGCCTGGCACAACCCGCGCAGGTATTCCACCGCCATCGCCGCGGGCAGGTTGGTGCCGTCGCCGTTCCAATAGAGCAGGTCGAAGGCTGGCGGCGCCTCGCCCAGCATGTAGCTGCGGATCGCCGGCTGATAGATCAGGTCGTTCGACCGCAGGTAGCTGAAGGTCCGGCTCATGTAGTATTTGTCGAGGTATCCGTCGCGCTTCACCTGCTCTTCGATGCCATCGACGAAATCGTCGTCGAGGAAGACACCGACCTCGCCCTGATCCGAGAAATCGGTCAGCGTGGTGAAGAAGGTGGCCGAGTTGACTGATTTGTCGCCCCGCTTCCGCATCAGCGCCAGCGTCAACGACAGCGTCGTGCCCGCGATGCAGTAGCCGACCGTGTTGATCTTGTCCTGCCCGGTGATTGCCTTAACCTGCTCGATCGCGGTCAGGTAGCCCTCGTTCACGTAGTCGTCCATTCCCGTCTCGCGGTAGGACGGATCGACGTTCTTCCAGCTGACGACGAACAGCGTGAACCCCTGCTCCACGATCCAGCGGATCAGGCTGTTCTGCGGTTTCAGGTCCATGATGTAGAACTTGTTGATCCAGGGCGGGAAGATCAACAGCGGCGTCTCGTGCACCCTCTCGGTCGTCGGGCTGTACTGGATCAGCTCGATCATCCGGTTGCGGAACACAACCTGCCCCGGCGTCGTGCCAAGGTTCTCGCCCACCTTGAAGGCGTCCTTGTCGGCAAGCGTCACCAGTAGGTCGCCCCGGTTCGCCTCGATGTCGCGGACCAGGTTCTCGAGCCCCTTCACCAGGCTTTCGCCCTCGGTCTCGACCGCCTTCTCGAGCGCGTCGGGATTCGTCGCCAGGAAGTTGGTAGGCGACATCATGTCCATGATCTGGCGTGAGAAGTACTCCAGCCGCTTGCGGTCGGCGGGCTCCAGATGGTCCATGCCCTTGATGGCCGTATCCATCGCCTCGACGTTCATCAGGTACTGCTGCTTGATGAAATTGAACCAGGGATGGGTTTCCCACAGCGGGTTCTGGAAGCGCCGGTCCTTTGGCGTGGGGTCGGGCGGGGCCGTCAGCTTGCCCTTGGCCAGCACTTGCTGCGCCTCGACGTAGTGCTTCAGCGACTTGCCCCAGAAGGCGATCTGCTGTTCGAGAATCTTGGCCGGATTCTGCATCGCCTCGGCCCAGTAGGCGGCCATTGCCTTTGCGTAAAGCTCCTGTCCCGGGGCCTCTAGCGCAGGGTTGGGCACGCGCTTATGCGCCATCGCGCCCACCAAGCGTTGCGACAACTCCTCGATCCGGGCGAGATTCTCCGTCATTTTCCCCGGATCGGTAACGGGATCGTGGTCCGAGGTTGTCATGTTAATCTTTCCCGCCTAGCTTTCGCTTGTGCAGCATTTGAATATGTGTGCAGCATAACCATGCCGCTCCGGGGGGGAAAGCGGCGAAATGTGTGGTGCGTTCCGGCCGGAGGGGCAGCGATGAAGGGGATGATCGCGTACGATTTCATGGAAACCGTGCGCAATACGAACGAATGGATGGGTGCCACGGCGCGCGCCATGTCGTCCTACCCGGTCTGGGGCATGGTGCCGCACCCGATGTTCAAGGTCATGTCCGCCTGGGGCCGCGTCACCGAACGCAGCTTCGCGCGCATGGTCATCAAGCCCGACTGGGGTATCCGCACCATCGTGGGCCCCGATGGACGCGACCATCTGGTCAACATCGAGACGGTCGTGTCGAAAGCCTTCGGCGACCTGATCCATTTCCGCGTCTCGGGCCGCGAGCCCAAGGCCCGCCGCGTCATGCTGGTCGCGCCGATGTCGGGGCACTACGCGACGCTCCTGCGCTCGACCGTCGCCTCGCTGCTTCCCGATTGCGAGGTCTACGTCACCGACTGGAAGAACGCCCGCGACATTCCCGTCTCCGAAGGCAAGTTCGACATCGAGGATTACACGCTCTACCTCGTCGACTTCATGCGGCACCTCGGGCCTGACCTGAACGTCATCGCCATTTGCCAGCCCGCACCGCTGACCCTTGCCGCGACCGCCTATCTGGCCGAGATCGACCCCGAGGCGCAGCCGAAGACGCTGACGCTCATCGGCGGCCCGATCGACCCCGACGCCGCCGCAACCGACGTCACCGACTTCGGCCGCCGCGTCACGATGGGGCAGCTCGAGCACATGGTGATCCAGCGGGTCGGCTTCAAATACGCGGGCGTCGGGCGCGAGGTCTATCCGGGCCTGATGCAACTCGCGTCGTTCATCTCGATGAACCTCGACCGCCATTCCAAGGCCTTCACCGAACAGATCATCCGCGCGGCGAAGGGCGAGGCGTCCGAACGCGACTCGCACAACCGCTTCTACGACGAATACCTCGCCGTGATGGACATGACGGCCGAGTTCTACCTCTCGACCGTCGAGCGGATCTTCAAGAACCGCGAGATTGCGACCAACGCCTTCGTCGTCGATGGCCACGCCGTCGACATCGGCAAGATCACCAGCGTCGCGGTGAAGGTGGTCGAGGGCGAGAAGGACGACATCTCTGCCCCCGGCCAGTGCCTCGCCGCGCTCGACCTGCTGACCGGCCTGCCGGATGCCAAGAAGGCAAGCCATCTGGAACCCGAGGCCGGACACTACGGCATCTTTGCGGGCAAGAGCTGGCGCAACAACATCCGCCCGCTTGTGCTTGGCTTCATCGACCAGCATTCCGGGCTGGCGACGGGTCGCCCCTCGGCCAAGAAGCCCTCGATCCGCGCGATCTGAACCGGGGCGCGGCCTGCCTCAGGGCAGGCTGCGCACCCAGGCCACGATCCTGTCGCCCACCTCGCCGGTGCGGCCCGGCGACAGGATGTCACCCGCGATGACATGCGACCAGGGATCGTCCCCCTCGCCCACGACCACGGGCAGCGATTCCTTGGGCCCGCCCCACCGCGACAGCACGGCCTCGGTCGCCTTGGGCGAGACCACCCGATCGAAGGGCGAATAGACAAACAGCGCGGGCAGCGTGACGGCCGAGTAATCCGCCCGGGCCGCATGTGCGGCCAGCGCCGCCATCGGGAACAGCGCCGCGGTCGGGTAGCAGGTGGTCCAGAACCGGGCATGGGCCTCGTTCTGCGCCTCGAAGCACCGCTCGGGCCCAGCCACGACCGGCCCCCACCTGCGGACCGCGGGCCAGGTCAGGATCATCGCCGCCCGGCTGTTCAGCCCGAAATTCGGCGAGACGAAGGCGATCCCGGCGAT
>JBJOQI010000351.1:0-3466 GCA_046050045.1 Pseudomonadota bacterium
TGCCATGCCTGCCAGAAAGGCCCGTTCACCCCGCAAGGCCAGGAACAGATCGCCCGCCGCCCCCAGCGCAAGCCCCGCCACGATCAGGCCCGGCGCACCCGAGGCCGCCCCCGCTGCCGCCAGCGCCGCAACGGGAACCGTCTTCACCGCTGCCCGGACGGCCGACCCGTCAGGCCGCTCAGGGCGCCCCGCATAGCGCAGGCCATAGACGGCAGCGGCCAGCGCCGAGAGACCCCAGAGGATGACAGTTCCGTTCATGCGACCCAGAACTCGCGGCGCGGCGGTGCCCTGTCAATGGGAACCAGACCTCGGTTGAGGCCCCAAGCAGGCCAAGGATCGCAAGCCCCGGCAGCGCCGCCGAAGCCCCGCCCGGCTCGACCATCCACAGCCCATAGGCCAGATGCCCCAGCGCAAAGGCTGCCATGCCTGCCAGAAAGGCCCGTTCACCCCGCAAGGCCAGGAACAGATCGCCCGCCGCCCCCAGCGCAAGCCCCGCCACGATCAGGCCCGGCGCGCCCGAGGCCACCCCCGCTGCCGCCAGCGCCGCAACCGGAACCGTCTTCACCGCCGCTCGGACGGCCGACCCGTCAGTCTGCTCAGGGCGCCCCGCATTGCGCAGGCCATAGACGGCGGCGGCCAGCGCCGAGAGACCCCAGAGGAAGACAGTTCCGCTCATGCCGCCCAGAACTCGCGGCCCGGCGGTGCCCTGTCAATGGGAACCGGACCCCTGGGCCTCAGTCCCCCAGCGCCGCGAAGAAGGCCAGCGCCTCGCGCCCGGCGTCGATGTCGCGCACCAGAACCTCGGGCCTGTTGCGTGACAGGATGCTGGCGGGGCGCGCCCCCGGCCAGGCATGGCCGCCGCCCTCGGTCTCGTAATAGCGCAGCGGCGCGTGGCAACCCTGCCAGTCATAGGCCCGCACGACCACACCGTCGTCGGCCGGGTTGATGATCCGCGCGGCCCCGCGCGCCCCGCAGCCGTTGCGCCGCGCCCAGAGGCTCAGGCTCTCCGCAGCCGACAGGCTCAGCCCCAGCACCCGGTCCCGCCGGTTGGCCGGGTCCTGCCGCCCCGCATGGGGGTTCAGCTCGTCCGCCGTGCCAAAGAAGAACACCGCCGGAACGGGCGTGCGCCCATCGGCGCAGGGCGCGTCTGTCAGCACCTTGGTCGCCACCACCGCGATGCCTGCCAAGGCATCGGGCCGCGCGCAGGCCACCCGCATCGCCATGCCGCCACCGTTGGAATGCCCGATCAGGAACAGCCGGTCCGCATCCCCTAGCCCCTCTGCCTCAAGCCTGCGGGCCAGCGCGATCAGGTCGGCCACGTCGTCGCGCCCCGCCCTGATGCGCCGCCCCGTTGCGCTGCCCATGCGCCCGTCGTTCCAGACCCGGTTGTCGCCCGAGGGATAGACCGCGACCACCCCCGCCTGCGCCGCGAAACGGTCGAAGCCCGTGGTGCGCCGCACCTGCGGCCCCGAGCCGCCGCCGCCATGCAGCACCATCACGATGGGGGCCGCCGCGGGGTCGGCCAGATCACCGGCAAAGACTTCGTAGTCCCGGATTTCGGCCGAAAGTGGCGTGGCCAGAGCAAGGCCCAGCAGGATTGTTAGAATGCGCATCAGAATTCCCTCCTCTCGCCCCGCCCCGATACGCAACGGGCGGCGTCTCCGGTTCCGTCGCTGCCTTCTTTGCCAAAGTTATGCCTTTTTCCTGCGGCAGCCTCGCGTCATGAACCTGTCATTCCTGCGCAAGCGCCCCCGCGGCGAACCTGTCGAGATGGCCGAGCCGGTCGATGTTCCGGCCGGGGACATGACCGACATCGCAGTCGCGCAGTCCGCGCCGGAACCCGCGCCGGAACCCGCGCTGGTGATCGACCCCGACGACTGGATCGAACGCGGGATTCTGCCCGTGCGGCGCAAGCCGGAACCCGTGGCCATCGCCGCCGCGCCGCCCTCCGTGCGCCGCGTCTCCGAACCGATCGACACCAGCGCCGAAGAGGCGACGCTGTTCGCCGTCGTCGCCGCACTGAACGGCACGGCACCCGCACCTGCACCTGCACCTGCCCCTGTGGCAGCGCCCGCGCCTGCCCCCGTCGCCACCCTGCACCCGGTGCCCGCCGCGCCCGCGCCGGTCGTCGCCCCCGCCCCGGCAGCGGTTGAAATTGCTGCGCCGGCCCACCAGATCGCCGATCCTGCGCCGGCGCCCGCGCCCGAGGCAGCCCCCGCCCTTTCCGCCGAGGCTTTCGCCCCGCCGCTTTCCGCAGAAGAACTCTCCGACGCGCTACCCGCGCCGTCGCTGTCCGACCCGGTTCCCGCCGCGCCCGCGATGATCGAGACGACCCCCGTTGCGGCAATCGCCGAAGCCGCGGAACCCGTTACCCCTGTTCTTGCCGCAGCGCCCGAACCCGCGCCGCCCGAAACCGCACCGCCCGAACCTGCCCCAGTCGAGGCAGTGCTGACCGAATCCGCGCCCTTCGAGGCCGCAGACCCCGTCACTGTGGCCCCCGCCCTCACCCTCGTCGAATCGCCCGTGCCCGAGAGCGACGCCCCGGTTCCTGCCGCGACCGCCGAGCCGCCCGAGGCCCCGCCCGCCGTCCTTGCCACCGATCAGACCGTCGAAGACCCGGCAAGCCTCGCGCAACCCGAGCCAGCGGTCGCCCTGACCGAAGGCGACGCCTCCGCCCCTCCGGCCGACCCCGTTGCCGAACCGCCTCCCGTCCTCGCCCTGTCCGTGGTGCCCAAGTCCCCGGCCATCGAACCCGCCGAAACGGCAACCCCCTTCGCGGCCCTGCCCGACGAACCCGAGGTCCAGCCCGCGCCTGTCGGGGCACCCGCACTCCTTCCGGTCGCGGCCAGCGTGACCGTGGAACAGATTCCGCCCGAAACCGTTCCGGTCGCGGCCCCGGACCCCATTCCCGCAATCGCCACGGCCAACGACATCGCACCCGCGCTGCCCCTGCCCGACGCAATCCCCGCGGCCAGCCAGTCGGACGAGGCCCTGCTGGCCAGCATCGCCGCAGCGTCTGCGTCGGAAGACGTGGGCCGTGCCATCGCCGCCGATCCGGCGGCGGCTGCCGATGCCGCCCCGCCCCGCAAGCGCCGCCGCCTCGCCCTTCCCCGGCTTGGCTTGCCCCGGATCACGCTGTCGGCCGGGCAGGCCTCGGCCTCGCGCGCCTATGCCCGTGCCGCCTTTGCCCCGCTGCCGCTTGTCTTCGTGGGCGCCTGGTTCGGCGGAGCCATCGCGCTTCTGGGGCTGCTCTCGGTCATCGCCTTTGCCGTTCTGGCCATTCCCCTCGCCGCCGCCGCACGGGAAGACGCCCCTGCCTCGGGCGCGATCCAGCCGGGCGTCCCCCTCGGGCCCTTCGCCTCGAACCTGATGCTGGCCCTTTACCCGGTCGTCCTTGCCGCCGGCCTCTGGGCGCTCGCCGCTTCGGGCTGGACCGGCCCCGTCGGCTGGCTGCTGACCGCGCTGT
>JBJOQI010000352.1:0-5156 GCA_046050045.1 Pseudomonadota bacterium
ATCGCGCATTCCCGCACGAAGGACCTGCCCGAGGTCTGCCGCCGCGCCGATATCCTGGTCGCGGCCGTGGGCCGGCCCGAGATGGTGCCAGGCGACTGGGTAAAACCGGGTGCCACCGTGATCGATGTCGGCATCAACCGGATCGAACGCGACGGCAAGGCGAAACTGGTGGGCGACGTGCACTTCGACAGCGCGGTGCAGGTCGCGGGTGCCATCACCCCGGTGCCGGGCGGCGTCGGCCCGATGACCATCGCCTGCCTGCTGGCCAATACCGTCACCGCCTGCTGCCGCGCCAACGGCCTGCCCGAACCCGAGGGCCTGACCGCCTGACACCGCGCAGCAATTGACGTGACGCAAAAAGGGAACATGCGGGAAAGACTGCTACACTTGCCGCCGCGTCAATCAGAACAATTGTTGCGGGGCTGACCGGACGCGGCTAGTGACCGGAACAGGTAGTGAGTTTTTCGGTACGGCCCCGATGACGCCGAAATGGCTGATCGATATCCGGACGGCCTTCATCTCGCCCGCGCCCTATGTGTCGTGGGTGATCGCGACTGTCGTTCTGACGGTGTCGGGTTCGTTCGGCGCGATCCAGCCGCTTCCGCTTGACCAGCGCCTGATCCTCTTCGGATCGGTCGTCGCCCTGCTGCTGATCTGGGGCATCGTCGCGCGGATCGTGGTGCAGCACATCTTTCCCGCCATGGGGTTCTGGGTTGCCTCGACCCTGGTGATCCTGTCCAGTGCCGTGGTGCTGGCCCCGGCCGTGCACGGGCTCGCGCACTGGCTCACCGGGCTTGACGGCCATTCCTCGCATGGCTGGGGGATCGTGGCACTGCTGATCGTCTGCCTGGGCTATGCTGCCGCGCTGTTCCGCTGGCTGCTGTCGGACGAGCCGCGCCCGCGACCACAGGCGCCCGTTGCGGACAGCCCGGTCCCCGCAGAAAAGGCCGAAGCCCCGACGCCACGGCTTCTGCGTCGTCTCGAACCGGCGCTTCAAGGCTCGCTGATCCGCGTCTCGGGCAAGAACCACCATGTCGAGGTCGTCACCGAAACGGGTGCGAGCCTTCTGCTGCTGCGCCTGTCCGATGCGCTTGCCGAACTCGACGGTGCCGAGGGCCTGCAGGTCCACCGCTCGCATTGGGTCGCCACCGCGGCGATCACCGGCAACAGGACGGTCAGCGGACGCGCGCACCTTGTCCTGTCCGACGGGTCCCTGGTGCCCGTCAGCCGCAGCCAGCGCGCCGAAGTCGAACGCCGGGGCTTTCTCTAGCGCGGCATCGGAATGGCGACCGCGGCGCTGCCGGTCAGCACCGCGCGCGCCCCGTCTGCCATCAAGGTCGAAAGCACCGGTGCGCTGGAACGAAGCCCGCCGGTGTAGGTGCCGAAGGCTGGCAGGATCGCCCGGTTGCGGTCGATCAGGAAACAGGGGCGAGATACCCCAGCCACGCGCGCCTTCGGGTGAAAGTGCCCCGACACCTCGCCCGTGGCGGCAGGCAGCGCGACATGGCGAAAGCAGAGCGGCTCAAGCGACACCTCGGCCCGATGTTCGCCCCCGATCGCCACGGGGCCCGGATCGTGGTTGCCCTCGACCCAGATCCAGCGCCGCCCCGCCATCAGCCGCGCCAGCCAGAGCGCCAGGCTGTCCTCCATCCCCGTCGCTTCGAGGTCGTCGAAACTGTCGCCCAGGCAGATCACCGTCCGGGCCCCGGTCCGCGATAGCTCGGCGTCGAGCCGGTCCAGCGTCTCGCCCACCTCGTAGGGTGGCAACAGCGGCCCGCCACGCCGCGCCAAACGTTCGGACTTGCCGAAATGCAGGTCCGACACGACAAGCAGACGCTCGGCCTCCCACCAGAGCGCGCCCGAGGGCAGCGCCACCAGACCGGCACCGGCAAGGGAAAACGCATAGCCATTCATGCCCCGGTCCTGCCATTGCCACGGGGTGCCTTCAAGCCTGCATCTTCCTTGTGGAAATATCCCGGGGGGAGACGCGCCCCCGGCGGGCGCGGCGGGGGGCAGCGCCCCCCCCTTCAGCTTAGGCCCGCTTCGGCCATCAGCCGTTCTGCCGCCTCGGCCATCAGCCGCTCGCGTCCGGCACCATGCACCGGCACCTTGCCCATCTCGAGGATCATCGGCGCGGCCAGCGGCGTGATGCGGTCCAGCCGCAAGAGGTCGATCCGGCCGCCCACCCGGTCCAGCATCTCCTCGATGCGCCCGAAATCTACCAACCCGCGCTGCGCCTCTTCCCGCGTGATCTGCAGCAGCAGGTGGCCGGGGTCATACTTGCGCAGCGTGTCGTATAGGATGTCGGTCGAGAAGGTCGCCTGCCGCCCGGTCTTGCGCTTGCCCGGATGGTTCCGCTCGATCAGTCCGGAAATGACCGCCACGCTGCGGAAGGTGCGTTTCATCACGGCGTTGCCGTTCAGCCAGGTTTCCAGCCCCTCGCGCAGGCGCGCCCGGTCGAACAGCGGCGCGGGGTCGGTCACCGGGTCCAGCCCCCAGATCAGCGTCGCATAGTCGGTCGCAACGAAGCCCAGCGGATGCAGCCCTTCCTCCTCCATCCGCTTGGTCAGCAACAGCCCCAGCGTCTGCTGTGCGTTCCGCCCCGCGAATCCGTAGACGCAGACATATTCGCGCCCGTCGGCCGGAAAGCTTTCGACCAGCAGCCGGTCAGCGCCCGGCAGGCGCGAGACCCTGCGCTGCAGCTGCAGCCAGTCAGCGCTGTGGCGCGGCAGATCGGGCCAGTCGTCCTGGCGGAACATCGCCAGGATGCGTTCCATCAGCTTGGTCGAGGCCGCGAACTTGGTGCCGCCGAAGACCGCGATCTTCGGCATCCGGCCCGGCGCGCGGCTGACCTCGACCGTCATCTCGTGCAGGCCCTCGTAGCGCACGACCTCGCCGCCGATCAGGAAGGTATCGCCGGGGGTCAGGGTGGCGGCGAAATCCTCTTCGATCTCACCCAAGGGCATGCCGCCCCCGTGCCGCCCGAGCCGCACCTTCAGAAGCTCTGACGCCGTGATGGTGCCAAGGTTCATCCGGATCGCCTGCGCCGCGCGCGGATCGCGCAGGGCCCAGAGGCCGTTCCGCTGCATCAGCCGCTGCCAGCGGTCATAGGCGCGCAGCGCATAGCCCCCCGTTGCGCAGAAATCGAGACAGGCATCGAAGCCCGCCCGCGACAGGGCCGCATAGGGGCCGGCGCTGGTGACTTCGGCGAACAGCGCATCGGCGTCGAACGGGCCTGCACAGGCGGCAACCAGGATATGCTGGCAAAGCACGTCGCGCGGCCCCGGCCCGCGCGGGTCGCCGTCAAGGTCATGGGCGATCACTGCCTCGAGCGCGGCCTGGCATTCCACCACCTCGAAGCGGTTCGCTGGCACCATCAGGGCCTTCGACGGCGCGTTGTAGCGGTGGTTCGCCCGTCCGATCCGCTGCACCAGCCGCTTGACGTTCTTCGGCCCGCCGATCTGGATCACCAGGTCCACGTCGCCCCAGTCGATGCCAAGGTCGAGCGATCCGGTGCAGACGACGGCGCGCAACTGGCCCGCGACCATCGCGGCCTCGACCTTGAAGCGCTGTTCCCGTGCAAGGCTGCCGTGGTGGATGGCGACGGGCAGGCCATCCTCATTGGCAAGCCACAGGTCGCGGAAGAACAGCTCTGCCTGCGCGCGGGTGTTGTGAAAGATCAGCGTGGTGCGGTGCCGCTGGATCTCCTCCAGCACCGCCGGAATGGCATAGCGCCCGCCGCCACCGGCCCAGGGCGGCGCTTCGTCGGTGACCAGCATCCCGATATCGGGGTCCGGCCCCGGATCGGCATGGATGACCGCGCAGGGGTCGGGGTGGCGGGCCAGATAGCGCGCGATGGCCGCAGGATCCTCGACCGTGGCCGAAAGACCCACGCGGCGCAGGCCGGGGGCAAGCTGCGACAGCCGGGCCAGGCACAGCATCAGCTGGTCGCCCCGCTTCGATTCCGCCAGCGCATGGATTTCGTCGACGACAACGCGCCTGAGGCCCGTAAAGGTGCGCGCCGCATCCTCGTAGCTCAGCATCAGCGCCAGCGACTCCGGGGTCGTCAGCAGGATATGCGGCGGGTCCGCGCGTTGCCGCCGCCGCTGGGTATGGCTCGTGTCGCCCGTCCGGTCCTCGATCCGGACGGGCAGGCCCATCTCGGTCACGGGTGTCGTCAGGTTGCGCCGGATATCGGCGGCCAGCGCCTTCAAGGGCGAGATGTAGAGCGTATGCAGCCCCTTGTGCTGCCCGTCGGCCAGTTCGGCCAGCGTCGGCAGGAACCCCGCAAGCGTCTTGCCGCCTCCGGTCGGCGCCACCAGCAGAAGCGCAGGCGCAGCGGCGCGGTCGAGCATGTCCTGCTGGTGCGGGTGGATGGCCCAGCCGCGCCGCGCGAACCAGTCGTGAAAGATCGGGGGCAGGTCGGCCATCCGCGAAGTCTGGCGCAGCGACCGACCCGTTTCAATTCACCACCGCTTTGCTCCCGACCTTTTTGCGAAAAATCGCGGGCAGGGGCGTCAGTGGATGATCTTCTCTTCCTTGACGAACATGTTGGCCCAGGCCCGGTCGATCAATTCTGGCGACATCTGGTAGGGGATGCCCTCGAAGTTGCAGATCGCGATCATCTGGTCGATCAGGAAGACCGGCTGATAGTTCGCATAGTTGTTGTCGATCGTCGGGTACTTGTTCTTCAGCAGGTGGATCAGCGCATCCTGGCTCAGCGGCATCTTCTTCTTCTTGGCCACCAGCGCGAAGATCTTCAGGAAGTTTTCCTGGTTCGGGCCGTCGATCTTGATCTTGAAGAAGATCCGGCGCAGCGCCGCCTTGTCGAAGATCTCGTTGGGGTGGAAGTTGGTCGAGAAGATCACCAGCGTGTCGAAGGGCACCTCGAACTTTTCGCCCGATTGCAGGGCCAGGATGTCGCGGCCCTCTTCCAGCGGCACGATCCAGCGGTTGACCAGCTTCTGTGGCGGCTCGGCCTGACGACCAAGGTCGTCGACGATGAAGATGCCGCCGGAGGATTTCAGCTGCAGGGGCGCCTGATAGGTCCGGGCGACGGGGTTGTATTTCAGGTCCAGCATGTCGAGGGAAAGTTCGCCCCCGGTGATCACCGAAGGCCGGTCGCACATCACATAGCGGGTGTCGAAGCGCAGCCC
>JBJOQI010000353.1:0-3245 GCA_046050045.1 Pseudomonadota bacterium
AGGCGTTCCTGCGGGTTGCAGCCCGCACCCGGCTGAACGCGGCCTGCGACCGCTTTGCGGCAGCGCTCGGGCGCCCCTATTCCCGCATCGCGCTGCGCGACACGCGGTCACGCTGGGGCTCGTGCACGCAGGACGGCGGGCTGATGTTCAGCTGGCGCCTGGTGATGGCCCCGCCCGAGGTGCTGGACTATGTGGCGGCGCATGAAGTGGCGCATCTGGCCGAGATGAACCACTCGGACGCCTTCTGGTCGGTGGTGGCACGGCTTTACCCCGACCATGCCCGGCAGCGCCGCTGGCTGAAGGCCGAAGGCAGCCTGCTGCACGGATACCGTTTCCGCGATTGACGGCGGCGGTGAATGTGATCACATCTTCGCCATGCTGAAGGAAACCCGACCCTCGGACTCCGGCCTGGCGGCCCATGACCGCCTTTATCGTGCGCTGCGCGTGCAGATCATGCATGGCGAGCTTTTGCCCGGTCAGGCCCTGACGATCCGCGGGCTGGGCAAGGATTATGGCCTGTCGATGACCCCGGTGCGCGAGGCGCTGCGGCGGCTGGCGGCGGAAGGGGCGCTGACGCTGTCGGCCTCGGGCCGGGTGGCGACACCGGCCCTGACCAACGAGCGGATCGAGGAACTGGCCAGCCTGCGCGCGCTGATCGAGCCGGAACTGGCCAGCCGGGCGCTGCCGCGGGCGCATCTGGCGCTGATCGAGCGGTTGCAGGCGATCAATGCCGCCAATGCCGAGGCGGTCGTCAAGCAGGACGCGGTCGCCTATATCCGCACCAACCTCGAGTTTCATCGCACGCTCTACCTGCGTGCCCAGGCCCCGGCGATGCTGGCCGTGATCGAGACGGTCTGGCTGCAGCTTGGCCCGACGATGCGGGCGCTCTACTCGCGCCTGCGCCGGAGCGAGCCGCCGCAGACCCACCGGCTGATCATCGCCGCCCTGCGGGCGGGCGACGAGCCGGGATTGCGGCTGGCGGTCAGAACCGACGTGACGCAGGGGCTTCGGCACCTTGCGACGTGATGGCGAGAGGGTCAGGGCGATGCAACAATGCTGTTACCGGACACTGTTTTCTTGTCAGATGACGCCATCCGCGCTAGTTCACGCGGAGATTGAAACATTAATGAAGTCATAGGTCCCGGTCTCATGGCACGGCCCGGAAAACTGATCGTGATCCTCGCGGGCCTGTTCCTGGCCTGCACGTTTGCATTCATGACGGGCTTCACCTTCCGGCACTATTCGATCTGGCCGACCAGGGACGCCCTCACACTTGTCCGGCAGGCGAAGGTGTTTGCCCGGACCGGAGTCTGGGGCAAGGAAAACCAGTACCTCGACGCGGCTGTGTCGGGGGACATGCCACGCGCCGTCATTCACGACCCGGCCGCGTTCCTGCCGGGGTATCGCGTGATCCTGGCCTATGATGCCGGCCGCGCAACCTATGCCGCCCATCTGCTCGACGCCCAGGCGCGCGAGTTGCATGTCTGGCCCGTCAACTACGGCGTCATCGCCGCGGAAGGCGAGGAAACCGACATCAATCCGCATGGGATGGAGGTGCTGCCGGACGGGTCGCTCGTGGTCAACTTCGCGGAAGGATCTTCTGCGACGGCCCGTCTGGATGCCTGCGGGCACCCGATGTGGACGGCCAGGGGTGTCTACCACCATTCGTTTCATCGCGACGACGATGGCAATCTCTGGACCTGGTTCAGCCCCGATCACATCGCCAGCAACCTGCAGTCGGTCGTGAAGCTCGACGTGGACAGCGGTGCCGTGCTGAAAAGCATTTCGATGCAGGATGTGGTCAAGGCCTGGCCCGACAACGCCCGCCTGCTGCGCCTGCCACAGGACTTTCCCTTCACGACGATGGAGAAGACGCGAAAGACCGAGATCGACACCTTCCATCCCAATGATGTGGAGCCGTTGCTGGCGGGTATGGCGGCGGAATACCCGATGTTCGAGGCAGGCGATCTGCTGATCAGCCTGCGCAACCTCGACCTGGTGGCGGTGCTCGACCCCGAAACCCTGCGGTTCCGCTGGGTGCAATACGGACCCTGGCGGCAGCAGCACGACCCGGACTTCATCGGCGGCGGTCTGATCGACATCTACAACAACAACCCCGGTCACGGCCGGTCGAACCTGGTCACGATCGACCCCGCGACAAACCTGACGGTCGAGCGGTGGACCACGGACGACAGCCGCTTCTATTCGGACGGGCAGGGCAAGCAGCAGCGCTTGCCGAATGGCGCGCATCTGGTCGCGGTTCCGGCCGAGGGGCGCGCCGTCGAGATTTCGCCGGACGGCAGGAAAGTCTTCGAATACAACAACGTGGCCGGCGGCGGCGTGAATGCCATCGTCCTCAACGCCGCCTGGCTGCCGCCAGATTATTTCACCAAACTCCCGCACTGCACCGACAAGCTGGCCGCGCGATCCGCGCAGCCCTGAGCTTTCGGCCTGACGTCGTCTCAGGCGTGAATCGCGCCATCGCCGCAGGCCAGCGCCGCCTCGCGCACCGCTTCGGAATAGGTCGGGTGGGCGTGGCAGGTCAGCGCAAGGTCCTGTGCCGAGGCCCCGAACTCCATCGCCACGCAGACCTCGTGGATCAGGTCGCCCGCGCCCGGACCGATGATGTGGCAGCCAAGGATGCGGTCGGTGGCGGCGTCGGCCAGCAGCTTCACGAAACCGTCGGCCTGGAACACGGCCTTGGCGCGGGCGTTGCCCATGAAGGGGAACTTGCCCACCTTGTAGGCGCGGCCTTCGTCCTTGAGTTGTTCCTCGGTCTTGCCGACGCTGGCAACCTCGGGCGCGGTGTAGATCACGCCGGGGATCACGTCGTAGTTCACGTGGCCGTGCTTGCCTGCGATGACTTCGGCCACCGCCATCCCCTCGTCCTCGGCCTTGTGTGCCAGCATCGGGCCGGCGATGGCATCGCCGATGGCGTACAGGCCCTTGATATTCGTGGAAAAATGATCGTCGGTCTTGACCGTGCCGCGCGGGCCCATCTCGACCCCAAGCGCCTCTAGCCCCAGTCCGGCCGTATAGGGCTTGCGGCCCGTGGCGACGAGCACGACATCGGCGGTCAGGCTGGCCTCGGACCCGTCCTTCTTCAGCTTGTAGGTCACCGTCGCGCCGTCCCTGGCGGTCGTGACGCCGGACACCGCGGCACCCATGACGAACTTCAGGCCCTGTTTCGTCAGGATGCGCTGGAAGGTCTTCTGCACCTCGGCGTCCATGCCGGGGGTGATGAC
>JBJOQI010000354.1:0-14511 GCA_046050045.1 Pseudomonadota bacterium
CAAGGGCGGACGACCCGTCGCTGACCGTGCGCGGGTTCGGCGCGGTGCGGCAGCCGGTCAGGGTCGTGGCCTCGGCATTGATCGACCTTCCAAAAGACGGTGCCCTTGCCTGCAGCGCGCGCGGGGTTCCGCTCTGGCTCATTCACGGGCCGGGGGCGGACGCCGGGGTCTGGCAGGCCATCGGCGCTGAGACGATCGAAACGCCCCTGTCCGGTGGTCGGATCGACCCGGCGGCGATGCTTTGGGCGCTTGCCGATCGCGGGATCACGCGGGTTTTCTGCGAGGGAGGCGGTGCGCTTGCGGCAAGCCTGCTCAAGGCTGACCTCGTCGATGACCTCGTTGTTCACCGGGCCGGTCTTGCGCTGGGGGCGGATGCCCGCGCCGGAATTGGCGAACTTGGCCTCGGCCGGCTGGACGAGGCGCCGCGGTTCCGCCTTGTCGATCAGTCTGTGGCGGGCGACGACAGCGTCGAGACCTGGAGCAGGGACTAGCGCCCCCTGCGCCAGAGCCAGGACTGGCTGGCCAACAGACCTTGCAGCTTCGACAGGCCACGGTTGAAGCGTCCGGCCGGTGGAACCTCGTTTCGGGCGAGCCTTTCGATAATGACCTCGGGCGGGCAGGGCAGGCCGGACACCGGGTCGCGGTAGCGCGGATAGGCAATCAGGGCGGCATGGGCGAGACTTTCGAGATCCGGGCGCGCCTTGCGGCGTTCTGGCTGCGGTGCAAGGTCGCGAGTCAGACCCCAGCCCGAATAGAAGGGAACGCCAGTCGTCACGACCGTCTTGCCGCGCAGCAAGGCCTCGAAGCCAAGCGTCGAGGTGATGGTCCATATCTCGTCAACCAGACCGATTACTTGCGCCGGATCCGCGCCCTGGATGACCATTGCCCCCTGTTCCGCGACATCTGCCGCGCCGACGGTTCCGGGGCGCAGGCCCGCCTCGACATCGGGGTGCGGCTTGTAGATCAGGACCGCCCCCGGGTTTTCGCGCCGCGCCCGGGCCAGCAGCGACAGGTTCGTGTGGTCGAGCCCGCCGCCCAGCCGGATCGACGCATCGTCCTCGACCTGACCCACGACGAGGATGCGGCGGCCCTCGGGCAAGGGCGGCAGTTCCGCACCCGCAAGGTTGTATTTTGTCGTTCCGGTCGACTTCAGTGCTGCGATCAGCCGCTCCGCGCGCAACCGTTCTGCCGAGGTGTGCGGCCGGGCGATCATGGCCTCCAGATCGCTCGACCGGCCCGGGTCGAAGTACATACCGCTGCCGTCTGCAACCAGCGACAGGGGCGGGACCAGTTCCGCGCCAAGCCCGCGCGAGCGCAGGAATCCGTCCTCGACCCGGATGACCGGAGCGTCGGACGTCGTCGGGTGTGCTGCATTGCCTGTTCCCCAGCACAGGATCTTCCGGCCGGTTCCGCTGCAGGCCCTTTCGGCTGACCGCAGATCGGCCGAGAACTTCACCGGCTTCTCGCTGCCAAAGAAGGCCTGCAGGTGGTGGCGCTTCCACAGGCGCATTCCGGCGGCGACATATCCCTGGCGGTCCTCCCGGCATGCGCGGAGCCGCGCTTCCAGATGATCCACGGCCTCTTCGAAGCTGCACAGTCGGTCGCGGCAGGGGTCATACCAGGTCGGGGCAAGGATCATCGCCGCGGCAAACAGTTGTGCCCGCGTCAGCTTGCGTTCCCGCCGCGCGACCGGATTTTCATCCTGGGTCAGGCCCCAGCCGGAATAGAAGGGCTGGCCGAAGACCCGCGGTTTGTGGCCGGCAAGGATCGCCTCGAAGCCCATCTGCGACGACACGGTGTAGACCGCAATGGCGCCGTCCAGCAGGGCCCAGGGCGACACCGGCTCGGTCAGCAGGCTGACGCGGCCATGGGCGTGCCCTTGGTTGTAGTAGCCCGGTCGGTGGCCCAGGGTGGTCTCGGGGTGCGCGCGGACAAGGATCCGTGCGCCGGGGTGTTCCTCCTGCGCAAAGACCAGCATTTCACGGAAGGTCGAGGCGCTCGCCGCCCCGTGCTCGACGGCGGCATCGCCCCTGGTCTGGTCGATCACCAGCACATAGCCCGGTTCGGGTGCGGGCAGCGACAGGTCGTGGATGTTGTACTTGGACAGGTGCAGCGCCTTCAGCCGTTCGATCCCGTCGCGGGCACGCGACAGGACGGCCGCGTCGTCCAGCGGTGCGGTGGCCAGAAGGCGTTCGAGCGTGGACGGGGCGCTGCTGTCGAAGTGCACGCCGAGGGGGTCGAGGAGAAGTCCCACAAGGGGTTCGCGTGCCTCGCGCCCCGGGCGAATTGACCGAAGGAATGCATCCTCGACCCGAAGCACCCCGGCACCCGTCAGGGCCGATACCGCTTCGCCGCGCGGGCTGGTCGGACTTTTGCCCCAGACGCCGATCAGGTCGTCCGGCCCAGGCTTGCCGAGCCGCGGATCAAAGCCCGCGAGGGACAGGATGCGGCGAACCCGTGCATCCCACAAGAGACCCCCATTGAAGACGAAAAGCGGCCGGCGCTGGCCGACCGCCCCTGTCTTGTCGCGGCTGTCCATCAGTTCGAGGCGAGGCTTTCGACCGAATTGGCGGTGCCGATGGTTCCGGTCAGGGCGCCAAGCGTCTTTTGCCATTGCACGTAGGGCGCTTCGGTGACGTAGACCGTGTCGCCGTCGCGGATGACGAAATCGCGCGCATTGAACAGGCCGTTCGGCTTGGTCAGGTCAAGCACATAGACCATCCGCTGATCGCCGATCAGGTCTGCACGGCCGAGCACGGCATTGGCAATCTCCTCCGGCTCGTTGCGCAGGACAAACACGCCGGTCGGGTCGGCGAAATTGGTCGACAGTCCCCCCACCTGTGCAATTGCCTCGAGCGCGGAAAGCGTCTGCGTCTCGAAGGTGACGCGGTTCTGCAGGCCGGTTGCGCCCAGCGCCGTAAAGGCGCGCTGGTCCTCTTCGACCAGGATGACGTCGCCGGGCCGCAGCGCGATGTCCATCCGCGGATCGGAATAGAGGTCCTTCAGCCAGATCGTCCCGGTATGGTTACCGCGCGTCACCGTGACCTGCGCAATCTCGGGCTGGATCGTTACCCCGCCCGCGCGGGCCAGCATGGCCGACAGAGTGCGGGTCGGCCGTTCGATCGCAAAGACGCCCTGCGCGCCGGTCTTGCCCAGAACCGATACGGTCGCGCCGTCGCCGGCGACGCGGCTGACGGTGACCTGCGGGTCGGGCGTCTGATCCTTGAGCTTGTTCGTGATCACCTGCCGCAGCGCTTCGGGAGAATTTCCGGCCGCGCGGATGCGTCCGGCATAGGGCACGAAGATGAAGCCCGCGCCATCGACCTGAACCTCGGTCAGCTGCGTGGAATTCGCCCCTTGCGCGGCCAGAAGCCCGTCATCGACGTTTTCCCAGATCGAAAGCGCCAGCTTGTCGCCCGGACGGATGTCGTCGGACCCGACGACGCCCGCATTCTGGAAGGATTGGGAAAAGCCCAGCGCCGGGATGACGGCAGTTGCCCGCGTGACCGCGTCGGTCACCTCGACCACGAAGGAATCGCCCTGTCGCTGCGACGAACCGGCGAAGATCTCGCTCTTGTTCGGGCCAGACCGCGGCAGCCCGCAGGCCGAAACGACGCACAGGCCAAGGACCACGGCCATCCGGCCGCTTCGCTTGAAGATAGAAGTCATGACTGCTCGGCCCCTTGTTTCGGGTTTGCCTCGATATTTTCCGCCTATCCTACAGGAAGGGCAGGGTAATTCCAGCCATTGCGTTACCGCACGACCGTCAACTGTTGCCTTGGGGCCGCTTTGCCGGAAACCAGGGCCTCGTAGGGGTCTTCTTCGGCAAGCATCATGTCGACAACTTGGCGCAGCAGGCGCTGCCGTCCCTTTGCCGAATAGAACCCGCCCGGAACCTGGCAGGTTTCGAGCAGGTACCGGCGGAAGTCGCGGTAGGCCGTCGCGTCGGACCGGTCGGGTTCGGCGAAGAACTCTTTCAGCGGCTTGGACGACACGATTTCGGGCAAACCGTAGATCGCCCGGCCGAGCGCCCGGACCGGCAGACCGCGCCACAGCGCCTGATGCGCGGCGGTCGAGTTCACCGTGACCGCGCTTCTGGCCTGTTCGAGCAACCCCGCAAGCTTGCCGCCGCGGATGAAGTGCACCCGGGTCGTCAGGCCCTGTCGTGCTGCCCCGGCGCGGATTGCGCCTGCAATCGCGGCACGCCCGTCTTCCAGCGGATGCGCCTTGAAGACGATGTGATGATGCGCCGGCGCCCCGTCCGCAAAGGCCCCGAGGCAGAGGTCGATGAACTCGGTCATGGATGCGAAGGGGCTGTGGGTCTGGAAACTTGCGTCGTGTTCCAGCTGCAGCATCACCAGATGGTAGGGAAAGCCGCCGCGCCTTACCCGTCGCGTCGCGAGCCAGCGGCCCAAATGGTGCACCGGCATCAGGATCAGGCGGCGCAGGTGCAGCCGGAATTCCTGCAGGACACCGATCCCCCGGTGTGGCTGGTAGAGCGGATAGCGCCAGCGTCCGAGAAGCACGAAGAAATGGTAGATCGCGCCATAGAAGACGTGCTGGCGCATGTCTCCCCACCGTGCCGGGGCAGGGATGCTTTCGGGTGCCGAGCGTTCCAGCGCCGCCCGGATCTGCGGCAGGTTCATGCGCATCAAGGGGGAATTGCCGTTCGAACCTGCCCGTTCGTAGGTTACCCAGAACGGGCGGACATAGCCTTCCTCGAAGACGTGCAGCGTGATGCCGCGCGCCCTTGCGATTGCGGCTGCGGTGGCGTGCAAAGGTCGCACGTCACCGTAAAGCGCGATATCGGTGATCTCGAGATCGCCAAGCACATCCGACAGGAAGTCACCCCAGCCGTCGGTTGTTCCGCGATAGGCGATGAACCTTGGATCGCGCGACCAGAACAGCCTGTCACCGCCGTTGAACCCTACCCGCCACACCTCGCACCCCGCCTTGCCCAGCAGGTCGGCAAGCCTCCGGAAAAAGGGGCCGTGCGGCCCCTGCAACAGCAGGATCTTGCGCGGTGGTTCGGACTGTCTGGCCATGTCTGCCCTTCCGGTCTTGTGTGCCGGTTGACCTGATTCTGCCCGGTTATCCCCGAAAAGTCACTTGCCTTCGTTACTTGGGGGGCAGGGCGTGGCCTTGCAGGCAGCCGCGTATTGCGCAAGGGTTCCGGCCGGACGAAACGGCAGGGGCGTGACATGTTTACCGGGATCATCACGGATATGGGCGAGGTCATCTCGGTCCGGCAGGAGGGCGACCTGACGGCCCGCATCGCAACCTCCTACCCTGCGGATGGCATCGACATCGGGGCGTCGATTGCCTGCGACGGCGTGTGTCTGACAGTGATTGCCACGGGGACCGACCCTCGCCACTGGTTCGACGTGCAGATCTCGGCCGAGACGGTCGGCAAGACGAACATCGGCCACAACCTCTGGCAGCCGGGGCGCAGGCTGAACCTTGAGCGCGCGCTGAAGGTCGGCGACGAGCTGGGCGGGCATATTGTATCCGGCCATGTCGACGGCGTGGCCGAGATCGTCGCGATGCGGGACGAGGGCGCATCGACCCGCTTCAGCTTCCGCGCGCCCGAGGCGCTGGCGGGCTTCATCGCGCCCAAGGGGTCGGTCGCGCTGAACGGAACCTCGCTGACCGTGAACGAGGTCGAGGGCGCGACCTTCGGCGTGAACATCATCCCGCATACCAAGACCGTCACGACCTGGGGTCAGGCGCGCGTGGGCGACCTGGTGAACATCGAGATCGACACGCTCGCCCGCTACGTCGCGCGGCTTCAGGAATGGTCGGGGCGGTGAGCGGCCCCGGCCACAACGGCGGCCCGTCGCTCGAGGGCGGCGTGGCCTGGCGGACCCATTGCTGGCGGTCGGCACGCGCGGCGCTGCTGCCTGTCCTGCCGATCGAGGTGATCCGCACAAGGGTCCGCCGGGCGGCGGAACTGGGCCTTGACTACAAGACCTATGCCGGGGTGCGCGCGACCACGGGGCGCGACATCGTGGCCTTCCTCTTTTCCACGAATGCACTCGGGATCCTGCGGCATGGCGATACGCCCACGGCGCAGGCAACGGAACGGATGGCAGGCATCCTGGGCGCAGGGCAGGTGATCGCGGTTCACGCACCCTTCGACCCGGACCGGATTGCCGCGGACCTGCGCGCGCAGGGCATCGCGGTCACCCGGGCCGCGGCAGCCCCTACGCTGGCCGACGGCTGGGGCGGCACGCGGGCGCGTATCCTGTCGCTGCTGGCACCGGACCGCCTTCCGGCCGACGGCGTCCTTCTGGTGGGCGAAACCCCGCTCGAGCGCGAATGGGCCGAGGCGGGGCGGCTTGCGGGTTTTCTTCCGGCGGCGCGGTACTTCGGCACTGGCGCACAGGGTCTGTGACCCCTCTGGGGGGTGGCGCTTGCTGGTGGGCTGCGGTATCTGGCGCTCGGCCCACCGATCCGGAACCTGACCCGATGTCCGACCACAAGAGCGAATTCCACGACGCGATTTCGTCGACAGAAGAAATCATCGACGCCGCGCGCAACGGCAAGATGTTCATCCTTGTCGATCACGAGGACCGCGAAAACGAAGGCGACCTGGTGATCCCGGGTCAGATGTGCACGCCGGACGCGATCAACTTCATGGCGACGCACGGGCGCGGGCTGATCTGCCTTGCGCTGACCTCCGAGCGGGTCGAACAGCTTGGCCTGCAACTCATGGACCGCAAGAATTCCTCGCGCCATTCCTCGGCCTTCACGCTGTCGATCGAGGCGGTCGAGGGGATCGACACCGGGATTTCCGCCGCCGACCGCGCGCGCACCGTCAGCGTGGCGATCGACGCGGCCAAGGGGGCGGCCGACATCGCCTCGCCCGGGCACATCTTCCCGCTGCGCGCGCGCGACGGCGGCGTTCTGGTCCGCGCGGGCCATACCGAGGCCGCGGTCGACGTGAGCCGCCTGGCCGGGCTGAACCCCTCGGGCGTGATCTGCGAGATCATGAAGGACGACGGCACGATGGCGCGGCTGCCCGACCTTGTCGCCTTCGCCCAGAAACACGGCATCAAGATCGGCACGATCAGCGACCTGATCGCCTATCGCCGCCGCCACGACAACCTCGTGCGGAAAAGCCAGCAGCAGGTCATCACCTCGGAATTCGGCGGCGACTGGACGATGCGCGTCTATACCGACCAGCTTGAGGGCGCAGAGCACATCGTCCTGGTCAAGGGCGACATCACCACGCCCGAGCCTGTCCTGGTCCGGATGCATTCGCTCGACCCGATGCTGGACGTCGTGGGAACCGGCCCGAAGGGCCGCGCGGGCGAGTTTGGCGATGCCATGCGCCTGATCGCGCGCGAGGGGCGCGGGGTCGTCGTGCTGCTGCGCGACCTGCACATGAAGATCACGCCCCATGACGAGGTCAGCCCGCAAACCCTGCGCCAGTATGGCCTTGGGGCCCAGATCCTCTCGGCGCTGGGCCTGCATGAGCTTGTGCTGCTGACCAACTCGCCCAAGCCGAAGGTCATCGGGCTCGAGGCCTACGGGCTCAACATCACGGGCACGCGGCCCATTCCGCAGGAGTAGATCATGGCCGGGCAATCCCACCACGTTCTCGACCTTCCGGCCTTCGACAAGCCGGTGAAGCTGCTGGTCGTCGTGGCCCCCTATTACAAGGACATCGCCGACAACCTCGTGGCCGGGGCTCGTGCCGTGGCTGCAAGGGCCAAGGCAAAGGTCGATGTGGTCGAGGTGCCGGGCGCGCTGGAGATTCCCACGGCCATCGGCATGGCCTTTCGCATGGCCGAGTACGACGGTTTCGTGGCGCTGGGCTGCGTTATCCGGGGCGAGACGACGCATTACGACACGGTGTGCAACGACAGCTCGCGCGCGATCACGCTGCTTGGTCTGCAGGGGGCCTGCATCGGCAACGGCATCCTGACCGTCGAGACCAGGGCGCAGGCCGAGGTGCGCGCCGATCCGGCCGACCAGAACAAGGGTGGCGGGGCGGCGGCGGCGGCCTTGCACCTGATCGCGCTGTCGCGCAAATGGGCGACGCAGACCAAGGGCATGGGCTTCCGGCCCGCAGGAACGGTGGCACCGTGACGACTGACACTCCGAAACCGACGCAGGCCGAAAAGCGCCAGATGAAATCGGCCGCGCGGCTTTATGCCGTGCAGGCGCTGTTCCAGATGGAGGCCGCGGGCCAGACCGTCGACAAGGTGCGGCGCGAGTTCGAGACGCATCGTTTCGGTGCCGTCTATGACGAGGACGAGATGGCCGAGGGCGATCCCGACCTGTTCCGCCGGATCATCGAGGAAGCGGTGAACTGGCAGGCGAAGATCGACCAGTTGACCGACCGGGCGCTGGTGGCCAAATGGCCGATCGACCGGATCGACCCGGTCCTGCGCGCGCTGTTCCGGGCCGCCGGGGCCGAGATGCTGGCAGGCGGCACGCCCCCCAAAGTCGTGATCACCGAGTTTGTGGACGTGGCCAAGGCCTTCTTCCCCGACGGGAAGGAACCCTCTTTCGTCAATGCCGTGCTGGACCATATGGCACACGAGGCGCTGCCGGACGCGTTCTGACACCGACATCGACGCGGCAACCATGTCGCCCGCGTGGCTTGCCGGATGATCCTCTGCCATGCGACCTTGACGCTATTGCCCCAGCTATCGGGGCAAGGGTGGTTGGTCGGTGATACGATCTACGTTTCAGGCCTATCTCTTCATCGCGCCCGCCCTGGCGGTGATGGCCCTTGCGGGCGTGGTCCCCATAGCCTTCGTTTTCTTCTATTCCCTGCATGACAGCTTTGCCGGAAACAGCTTCTTCTGGGTCGGGGCGGACTGGTACAGCAGCGTGCTGTCGTCTGCCGACTTCTGGTGGTCGTTCCTGCGCAGTGCGGGCTATTCGGCGCTGGTGCTTGCGGTCGAAATCCCGCTCGGGCTGCTGATCGCGCTGAAGATGCCCGCGCGCGGCTGGCTCGCGTCATTCTATCTGATCGTGCTCGCGGTTCCGTTGCTCGCGCCTTTCGTGGTCGTGGGCTACCTGTGGAAGGTGATGACGCTTCCCGGGATCGGACTTCTGCCATCGGCACTCGGGTCGCTGGGACTGGCCCTCGACATGAACAGCAAGGCGGTGACCTGGGCGCTACTTCTGCTGATGGACGCCTGGCACTGGACGAGCCTTGTCGTTCTGCTGTGTTACGCGGGCCTTCGCGCCATACCGCTGGCCTACTACCAGGCGGCCGAGGTTGACGGTGCCAGCCGCTGGGCCGTCTTCCGCCATGTCGAATTGCCGAAGCTGAAGCTTGTCCTGCTGATTGCCGTGCTTTTGCGGCTGATGGACAGCTTCACGATCTATACCGAGGCTTATGTCGTCTCGCGCGGCGGTCCCGACGTCGCGACAACCTTCCTGTCGCACGAGCTTGTGCAGACCGGCCTTATCCAGTTCGACCTGGGCGAGGCCGCGGCCATGTCGGTCGTGTATTTCTTCGTCGTCCTGGCGGTGTCCTGGGCCTTCTTCCGGGTCGTCATGCCGCCGCGCAAGAGCGTGGGGGCCGGGGGATGAGGCAGCGCTTTTCCCTGGTTCCGCTGCTGTTCGTTCTGGCGCTTCTGGTCCCGCTCTACTGGCTTGTCACGATGAGCCTGAAGTCCAACGCCGAGATCGCGGGACAACTGACCCTTGTGCCGCACGCACCGACACTGGAACACTACCGGTTCATCCTGAGCGATGCCGACTGGTTCTGGGGCTACATGAATGCCCTGATCTACGTCGGGCTGAATGTCGTGATTGCTGTCGGTGTTGCGGTGCCTGCCGCCTATGCGCTGGCGCGGCGCGACTTTTTCGGGCACCGGGCGCTGTTCTTCGGATTTCTGACGTTCCGCATGATGGCGCCGCCGATCCTGCTGGTGCCCTTCGTCCAGATCTTCTCCGAACTCCGCCTGATCGACACGCATATCGCCGTCGCGCTGGCGCATTGCTTCTTCAATGTGCCCATCGCGATCTGGATTCTCGAAGGTTTCATCTCGGCCGTCCCGCGCGAGATGGACGAGACCGCGCTGGTCGACGGTTATTCCTTTCCCCGCTTCTTCGGGCGTATCCTCTTGCCGCAGATCGCACCCGGCATCGCAGTCGCCGCGTTCTTCTGTTTCATGTTCTCCTGGATCGAATTCCTGCTGGCCAATGCGCTGACCACGATCAACGCAAAGCCGATTGCCGGCATCATGACGCGGGCAGGCGGGGTGATGGTGGGCGACTACGCCCTGCTGGCGGCGGCAAGCGTGCTCGGCCTTGTTCCCGGCGTGGTGCTCGTCTTCCTGATGAAGAACCACATCGCACGCGGGTTCTCGATGGGGCGGATCACCTGACCCCTCAGGCCGTCTGCAGCGTTTCCACGCAGAGCACCGTCGGCAGGTGGCGGGCGATTTCGGTCCAGGATTCACCCTCGTCCCTTGTGGCGAAAACCGAGCCGCTGTTGGTGCCGAAGTAGACGCCTGCTGGGTCAGACCGGTCGGTGGCCATTCCTTGGCGCAGGACGGTGAAGAAGCAGTTCTCGACTGGAAGGCCCTCCTGCTTCTTCGTCCAGCTCGCCCCCCCGTCCGTCGATTTCCAGACGGCGGCAGAGGCCCCGACCGGATAGCGGCCCTGCGTGTCGCCGTTCAGGGGCACGGTCCATACCATCTGCGGGTCCGCCGGATGGACCGCGATGGGGAAGCCGAAGGTCGAGGGCAAGCCCTCGGTCACGTCGTCCCAGCTGCGACCGCCGTCGGTGCTGCGGAACACGCCGTGGTGGTTCTGCTGATAGAGCAGGTCGCCGTTGTTGCCTGGCGCGCGGACGATGTTGTGCACGCAATGCCCGGTTTCGCCGCCCTTGGGGGCCGCCGGATGGTCATGGTGGTGATGCGCGTCGGCGTTCGACAGCCGGTTGCGCCGTTCCCATGTCGCGCCGCCATCCTCGGTCGCGAAGACCCCGGCGGCCGAAATGCCGACCCAGAGCTTCTTTGGATTGCCGGGATCCGGCACGATGGAATGCAGCACCAGACCCGCCGCCCCGCCGTTCCAGTCCGGGCGCGAGGGGTGGTCGGTCAGGCCGTTCACCTTTTCCCATGTCGCCCCGCCGTCGGTGCTGGCCAGAAGCGAGGCGGGCTTCGTCCCGGCGTAAAGCGTTCCGTGGGCATGGTTCAGCGACCAGATCTGCTGGAAATCCTTGCCGAAGGGCGGTTCCGTCGCAGACCAGCCGATCATCTGCGCGAAATCGGGATCGTTCGCGGCCCAGTCGTCGAGCTGGCCCGAGGTCAGCTTGGCCAGGTCCCAGGTCTTGCCGCCATCTGAAGACCTAAAGACTCCCGCCCCGTGCCATTCGCCGCCGCCCGCGGCCCAGATCATCCCGGTGTCGGGGTCGCCGCAGGTGTGGTTGATCGGCCAGCCGTCGCAGAACGGGCCGCTGACGGTCCAGCCCGTGCGGGCCTTGTCGGATGTCAGGATGAAAGCGCCCTTGGTGGTGCCGACGAGCACCCGGACCGGAGCGGACATGGCAACCTCCCTGCTTGCGCGCAGGGGAAAGCCTAGCACCGGGCTTGCTGCCCGCCTAGTGAGTCCGGGGCTTGGCCCGCAATGTAGGCTCGGCTTCGGTCGGGTCCTCGGGCCAGGGGTGACGGGGATATTGACCGCGCATGTCCTTGCGCACGTCGGCATAGCTTGTCCGCCAGAACCCGGGCAGGTCCATCGTTACCTGGATCGGCCGCTGGGCCGGCGACAGCAGGGTCACGCGCAGCGGCAGCCGCTTCGGCCCGACGGTCGGGTGGACGGTCACGCCGAACAATTCCTGAAGCCGTACCTCGATCGAGGGGTGTTCGCCGCCGTAGTCGATGGGAATCCTGCGCCCGAGCGGCGTCTCGAAGGAGGCAGGCGCGAGCCGGTCGAGCTGCTGCTGTTGCTCCCAGGTCAGGCGGGATTTCAGCGCTTCGGTCAGGTCGAGCGCCCGAAGTTCGGCTTCTGTACGCTTTCCGGCCACGGCGGGAAGCAGCCAGTCCGTTTCGGCCAGAAGGCCCTCGTCGGACACATCCTGAAGGTCGGCACCCTGGCCCCGCAGGAGCGCCAGGCGCGCCCGCAGTCGCCAGGCGGCATCGGTCATGGGCAGGCCAATGGCGCGCAGGCCCTCGACCGCGGCGCGGGCAACGGCCTCGGGCGAGGGCCTAGGCAGGGGCGCGTCCGACAGGACCAGCGCGCCCAGCCGTTCCTGCATCCGCGCCAGAACCCGCCCGTCGCGGCGCGACCATTCGACGACCTCTTCACGGGTGATGCGGTCGGAAAACAGCCGCCGCATTTCGGCATCGGTCAGGGCAATTCCCTGCCTGATCCGTGCCTCGAGCGGGTCACCGTCGAGGTCCGTCGCGACGACAAGACGTGCGCGCGACAGGGGATCGGCAAGGTCGATCACGGCACCCTTGCCCCCCGAGAGGACGAATCGCGCGGCCTCGCCGTCGCGCCGGAGACCGATCCGGTCGGGATAGGCAAGCGCCGCCATTTCCGCAGTCGAACAGCCTAGCGAGCCCGCCTCGACCATGCGCGACAGGCGCTTCGCCTCGGTCCGGATACGCTCGACGGTGCCACGGTGGACCGTCAGGGGGTGCCGCCGTTCGAACCCCGCAGGGTCGAGCAGGGCATCAAGCCTCAAGGTCAGGTCGGCGGTGGCACCCCGGACGGGGTCACGCTCTTCAAGCAGGGCGGCCAGTGTCGATGCTTCTGGCCCGGCGACAAGCAGCATGTGGGCAAGGCGGGGATGCAGGGGCAGCGCCGCCATCCGCCGGCCATGCGTGGTGATGCGGCCAGTGCCGTCCAGTGCGCCCAGACCGGTCAGCAGGGCACGCGCCTCGGCGAGTGCCGTCGGGGCGGGCGGCGTAAGAAAGGCCAGGCCGTCGGCCCCCGTGCCCCAGAGCGCAAGCTCCAGCGCAAGGCCCGTCAGGTCACCGCTGACAATCTCTGGCGGGGCGAAGGGTGCCAGTCCGCCTTCCTCTCCCTTCGTCCAGAGGCGGTAGCACTGGCCTGCGGCAACCCGGCCCGCCCGGCCACGGCGCTGGTCTGCCTCGGCCCGCGTCACGCGCTCGGTCACCAGGCGCGACATCCCTGAACCGGCATCGAACCGCGCCCGGCGTGCCCGACCGCCATCGACCACGACGCGGATATCCGGAATCGTCAGCGAGGTTTCGGCGATCGCGGTGGCAAGGACGATCTTGCGCCGGTCCGGCGGCGCGGGCCGGATGGCCTCCCGCTGGGCGGCAAAATCCATCGCCCCGAACAGCGGGACCACGTCGCAATGGTCCGACACGTTGCCGCGCAGAAGGCCCGCAACCCGCATGATCTCGCCTTCGCCCGGAAGGAAGGCCAGCACACCGCCCGTCGTTTCCTCGACCGCCTGCCGGATCAGCCCGGCCATCGCAGCCTCGAACCGCAGGGTCGCGGCCGGGGGGCGGGGCAGCCATCGCGTTTCGACCGGAAAGGCGCGCCCCTCGGACCGGATCACCGGGGCCTTGTCGAGCAGCGCGGCGACCGGTTCGGCGTCAATGGTGGCCGACATGACCAGAAGCTTCAGGTCGTCCCGCAGGGCACCGCGCACTTCCCAGGTCAGGGCCAGTCCCAGGTCGGCATGCAGCGACCTTTCGTGAAATTCGTCGAAGATCACCATCCCGACGCCAGTCAGGCCCGGGTCCGATTGCAGCATCCGGGTCAGGATCCCCTCGGTCACGACCTCGATGCGCGTCCGGTCGGACACCCGGCTTTCGCCCCGCACCCGGTAGCCCACGGTCAACCCGACCGCTTCACCCAGAACTTCGGCCATCCGCTCGGCGGCAGAGCGTGCGGCAAGCCGGCGGGGCTCGAGCATCACGATCCGCCCTTGCACCAGACCGGCCGCCAGAAGCGCCGGCGGCACGCCCGTGGTCTTGCCCGCCCCCGGGGGGGCGACCAGCACGGCGCGCCCGGCGTGCCGGAGCGCGTCAATCAGGCCGGGGATGACATCTTCGACAGGCAAACGGTCGGACATGCCCGCTTATCGCCGCTTGAGTTTGCCTTTGCCAAGGGTTGTCTCGAACCAGACCTCGTCAGTCCGAACGGTCCTTTCGTCGACCGGCGACAAAAGGACGGTGAAAGCGAAATCGGTCCGTTCCGCGATGTCCTCAGGATCGAAACCGGCGACGCGCCGGAAGTGGCCTGAACAGCGGCTTGCATCCGGTCCCTCTTTCGACAAGGTGACGTGCGTCAGCCGCCAGCCGTCAAAGACATGCGTGTCGATGTCGCAGGCAAGGTCCGCGGGCCTGTCGCTCAGCAGCAACCCGAGGATCGACGCCGGGTCCGACGACCCCACTGCCTGCTCGGGATCTACGGGCGGCGTCGATGCGCCCCGTCCCTCGGTCGAAAGGCTCTCGATCACAGGCAGGCCAGAGCGAAAGGAAAGTTCGGACGAGGAAATCCTGCGGCCAGTGTCCGTGAATTCCCTGTAACGTGAGGGAACAGGGTAGCCATCAT
>JBJOQI010000355.1:0-4311 GCA_046050045.1 Pseudomonadota bacterium
GCATCCGGCAGTCACGTCCTGGTCGCGACGACCTATTCGAAATCGGTCCTGCGGGCCGTTGCGGGCGAACTGGTCGAGACGGACGAGGCGGTCGACTATTTCCCGTCGTACGAGATCGTCACCGGCGGGAGGTCGCGCGCGGCCTTCTTCGAGGACAACATGCGGTCGGTCCGGCCCGAGGGCGTGGCGCATGTGATGACGCATTTCTTTGCGGGGTTGCAGATGGCCAAGGGCAAGGCGCGGCCCGATGCGGCGGATGCGGCGGCAGTGGCGCGGCGGCGGCGGCTGGTGGCCGAGATGCGGGAAGAGCAGCTGGCCTGCGAGGAGGCGGCGCTGGAGGGCTTCAACCGTGGCTGAGGCCTGCGACTACATCATTCTGGGCGACAGCCATACCAAGGCGCTGAAGGACGGTTTCGACGCGAACGGGCTGCGGGCCGAGGTGCTGACATTTTCGGGCAACCTCTGGCACGCCGGGCATATCGTGCCAGACGACCAGCATGGGGTGACCTCGAACCTTGCGGCGGTCCGGCAGGTCATCGCCGCGATGGAAGAGCGGATCGGCACCACGATGGTGACGGCTGGCGTACCGGTCATCGCCTCGGTCGGCTATCACCTGGGGCGGCTGGCGCCGCCCTACAGTTTCCGCGGCCACGTCGCGAACCGGGCGGATTTCACCGCGGACGGGGAGTCGCTTTTCACCTCGCAGGGGTTCCTGCGGGCCTATCTTCGGCACCACCGGCACTTTCTGGTCAAGCTGCTGCGGCGGCTGAACCGGGCGGCGCCGGTTCTGGTGGTGGCCCCGCCCGATGTGCGCGACGCCCCGAACTACGCGGTGATGCGGACGATGATCACCGAGCTGATCCGCGAATCCTCGATTGCCGTGCATGACCCCTGCGAGACGGGCCGCTTTGCCGGGATGCGCCCGCTGGGCGAGGACCACCTGGCCGAGGACCGGGTCCACGGCAATGCCCGCTATGGAGCCGAGCTGGTGGCCGACCTGCTGGCGCGCGGCGCGATTCCGCAGGCCGCCGCAGCCGACTGATCAGCCGCCGCTGTCTTCGGCGGGTGCAGGTTCGGCAGCGCCTTCGCCGGCCGGGGCCGGTTCGCCCGTTCCTTCTGCCGCGCCTTCGGCAGGGGCGGCGGCGGGGTCGGCGACGGTCAGCGTGCCGTCGTTCCAGGTGCCGGTCGCGGTTTCGCCGGTGGCGTAGCGGATGGTGCCCTGGCCCTGGCGCTTGCCCTTGACGAAGGTGCCTTCGTAAACGTCGCCATTGGCATAGGTCGCGATGCCGGTGCCGTCGATCTCTCCGCCCTTCCAGTCGCCGGAATAGCGGAAGCCGTCGGGCATCACGATCTCGCCCTTGCCCTCGCGCAGGCCGCCGACGAAACCGCCGGTATAGATGGTGCCATCGGCAAAGGTCGCCACCCCCTGGCCGTCGCGCAGGCCGTCCTTCCAGTCGCCGACATAGGAATAGCCGTCGGGATAGGTCATCGTGCCCTTGCCGTGGGTCTTGCCGGCGAGGAAATCGCCCTCGTAGACCACGCCATCGGCATAGGCGGCGCGGCCTTTGCCCTCGATCAGGCCGGCCTTCCAGCCGCCTTCATAGGTCGAGCCGTCCTTGTAGGTGATCTTGCCGGTGCCGTCGGCCGCGTCGGCCTTGAAGCTGCCCTCATAGACCGAGCCGTCGGGGTAGGTGGCGCGGCCCGTGCCCTCGATCCGGCCGTCGGCCCACTGGCCGTCATAGACATAACCGTCGATGCCGCGGAAGGTGCCCTTGCCCTGGCGCTTGTCGGCGGCGAATTCGCCCTCGTAGACGTCGCCGTTCTTGTAGGTGACCTTGCCCGCGCCCTGGCGCTTGCCGCTGGCAAGGATGCCCTCGTAGACATCGCCGTTGGGCTGGGTCAGCTTGCCCTGGCCGCTGATCTGGCCGTCGGCCCAGGCCCCTTCATAGACCAGGCCGTCGGCGGTGGTCAGCTTGCCCTGTCCGGCGCGCAGGCCGCGCAGCATGTCGCCCTCGTAGACGCCGCCGTCGGGGTAGGTGATGCGGCCCTTGCCTTCCTTGACGCCCTGCACCCAGTCGCCGTCATAGACATAGCCGCCCGGGTTCTCCATCCGGCCCTTGCCGTGGTGCAGCGCCTTCTGGAAGCCGCCGGTGTAGCTGGCGCCGTTGGCGTATTTCGCCGTGCCCTGGCCCTGGATCTCGCCGTCGGCCCAGTCGCCCTCGTAGGTGCCGCCATCGGCGAAGGTGATCCGGCCCTGCCCGTGCGGCTTGCCCTTGGCAAAGCTGCCGACATAGACAGAGCCGTTGGGGAACCTGGCGGTGCCCTGGCCGAGAATCTCGCCCTCGACCCAGTCGCCGTCGTATTCATAGCCGTTGGGCAGGGTGTACTTGCCGCGTCCGTGCTGCTTGCCGTCCTTGAACGTGCCTTCGTAGATGCCGCCGTCGTCGTATTGCTTGGTCACGACCTGTTGCGCGGCAAGGGGCAGGGCAATAAGGGCTGCCAATGCAAGCCCGGAGCCGATTGCGCGAATGAAGTTGCCTGCCATGTTGCCCCCAACCATTTCTGTCTGATCTGCCCGACGTGAGGCGCGCGAAGGGTAAAGGCGGGGCGCGGCACTGGCAAGACGGCGAAGGCCGGGGCGGCGTCACGGCGACGCGATCGGGCGGCGCGATCGGCGGGCCGGTGCCCGTGACGGCTTTTACCCGCCTGCCAGTCTGGTATGAGGGGCGGGACAGGGGCGGGACAGGGACAAGGGCAGGACGATGGCCGAGACATTTCGCCTGACGCTGGCGCAGATGAACCCCACGGTGGGGGCAATTTTGGCCAATGCCGACAAGGCGCGCGCCGCCTGGGCCGAGGGCAAGGCCGCGGGCGCGGGCATGGTCGCGCTGACCGAGATGTTCATTACCGGCTACCAGACCCGCGACCTGATCCTAAAGCCCGCCTTCGTGGCGGACGCGATGGCCGCGATCGAACAGCTGGCGAAGGACTGCGCCGACGGCCCGGCACTGGGCATCGGCGGACCCTGGTGGGACGGGGAAGACCTTTTCAACGCCTATTGGGTGCTGGAGGGCGGCCGTGTCGCAGCGCGGGTGCTGAAGCATCACCTGCCCAATGACACCGTCTTCGACGAGGTGCGGCTTTTCACCTCGGCCGATGTCGCGGGGCCCTACCGGATCGGGCCGATCCGCATCGGCACGCCGATCTGCGAGGACGCCTGGCACGAGGACGTGACCGAGACCCTGGCCGAGACCGGGGCCGAGATCCTGCTGGTGCCGAACGGCTCGCCCTACTATCGCAACAAGTACGACCGCCGCGTGGGCCTGATGGTGGCGCGCGTGATCGAGACGAAGCTGCCGCTGATCTACCTGAACATGGTGGGCGGGCAGGATGACCAGGTGTTCGACGGGGGCTCGTTCGTGCTGAACCCCGGGATCGAGATCGCGGTGCAGTTCCCGGTCTTCGACGAGGCGTTCCGGCATGTGGATTTCGTGCGCGGCGAAAAGGGCTGGCGCGCGCAACGCACCGAAATCGTGCCCCTGCCCGACGAATGGGAACAGGACTACCGCGCGATGGTCATGTCGCTGGGCGACTATGTCCGCAAGAGCGGGATGAAAAAGGTCCTGCTGGGCCTGTCAGGGGGGATCGATTCCGCGCTGGTTGCCACCATCGCAGCCGATGCGCTGGGGCCCGAGAATGTGCGTTGCGTGATGCTGCCGTCCGAATATACCTCGGCGCATTCGCTGGACGATGCCAAGGCCGTGGCGCAGGCGCTGGGGGCGCGGCTTGACACCATCGGGATCGAGGGGCCGCGCGATGCGGTCGAGGCGGCGCTTGCGCCGCTGTTTGCGGGCCTTCAGCCCGGCATCGCGGAAGAGAACATCCAGAGCCGGCTGCGCGGGCTGCTGCTGATGGCCTTGTCGAACAAGTTCGGGGAAATGCTGCTGACCACCGGCAACAAGTCGGAGATGGCGGTGGGCTACGCGACGCTGTACGGGGACATGGCCGGCGGCTTTTCGGTGCTGCGCGACATCAGCAAGACGCTGGTCTACCGGCTCGCCCGTTACCGCAACCGCCTGGGCCGGGTGATTCCGGAGCGCATCATCACCCGCGCGCCGTCGGCAGAGCTGCGCGCCAACCAGACCGACCAGGACGCGCTGCCGCCGTACGACGTGCTCGACGCAGTGCTCGAAGCCTATGTCGAGCAGGACCGCAGTCCCGCCGACATCGTGGCGATGGGCTACCTGCCGGAACACGTGCGCAAGGTGGTCCGCTTGATCAAGATCAGCGAATACAAGCGGCGCCAGGCCG
>JBJOQI010000356.1:0-3225 GCA_046050045.1 Pseudomonadota bacterium
AAGGACCTTGCGCTGCAATGCGGGTTTGGCGACCAGAAGGCTGCCTTCAACCTGCGCAAGATGCTGCGGCCCCTGCTTTACGTTCCGCCGTCAATGCCCATCGGGGTGCTGTTGCAGAAGATGCAGAGCGAACGTGTGCACATGGCGCTGGTGATCGACGAATATGGCGGCGTAGACGGGATCGTGACGATCGAGGACCTGATCGAGCAGGTCGTGGGCGAGATCGAGGACGAGCACGATACTGAAGAGGCCGGGCTCTGGCTGCGCGAGAAGCCGGGCCAGTACATCGTGCAGTCGCGCGCGCCCCTGCAGGAGTTCGAGGCCGAGATCGGCATCCGTCTGACCACCGACGACGAACACGAGGAGGTGGATACCCTTGGCGGGTTCGTCTTCATGCTGACCGGGCGCGTGCCGTCGCGTGGCGAGACGGTCATGCATGAAAGCGGCGTGTCCTTCGAGATCGTCGACGCCGACCGCAGGCGGATCAAGCGGATCAGGGTGCGGCTGCCCGACCGGGCAGTCTGAACTTGTCCGGCCGCCTGTCCGCCGTTCTCAGCCGCCGGCCGCGTGGGATAGCCTTCCTGTTGGGTGCGGCTGTTGCGGCGGGTCAGGCACCTCTCGGTGCCTGGTGGGTCGCCCTGCCTGCATTGTCGCTGCTGATCGGGATCGTTTCTCGCATCCAAACGCGGGCGCAGCGCCTTTGGCTCGGCTTTGCTGCAGGCGCGGGCTATGGCGCAACCGCGCTGTTCTGGATCGTCGAACCCTTCTTCGTCGATCCATGGCGGCATGGCTGGATGGCGCCCTTCGCGCTGGCCCTGATGGCCGCGGGGATGGGCGTGTTCTGGGCGTTTGTAGCACTTGTCGGCGAGACCGGACGCACCCCGCAGCAGCGCGCGGCTGCGCTGGCGGTCGGCCTCGGCCTGTCCGACCTCGCGCGCAGCTATGTGCTGACCGGGTTTCCATGGGCCCTGATCGGTCATGTCTGGGCCGATGCACCGGTGTTGCAAGCCGCGGGTTGGGTCGGGCCGGTGGGCCTGAGCCTTGGGACGGCGCTGGTCGCAGCCTTGCCCTGGGTCGTTGCACCATGGCGCAGGTCAATGGCCGGGGCAACGGGACTGGCAGTTCTGGGGCTTTGCGGTCTCTGGTTCTGGGGTGCCAGGCAGGAGGCGCGGCAGCCAGACAAAGCGGTCCCGCCCGTCACGGTTCGCCTTGTCCAGCCCAACGCGGCGCAACACCTGAAATGGCGCGACGACATGTGGCGCTTTTTCCTCGACCGGCAGATGGAGCTGACATCCGCGCCGGCGGCCGGGCGTCTGGACCTGGTGATCTGGCCCGAGACGGCCGTGCCGTTCCTGCTGGAAGACTCCAGCGACTTCCTGCGCGAGCTTGCGCATGCGTCGCGTGGTGTTCCGGTGCTGTTTGGCATCCAGCGGACCGAGGGGCTGCGCTATTTCAACAGCCTTGCCGCGATTGACGGGACGGGCACGGTCACGCAGGTCTACGACAAGTGGCATCTGGTGCCTTTCGGGGAATATCTGCCGCTGGGCGACACCCTGTCCGGTCTTGGCATTTCGGCATTTGCGGCCCAGGCGGGCAATGGCTACAGCGCCGGGCCGGGCGCGCGCGTGCTCGACCTCGGGCCGCTCGGACGGGTCTTGCCGCTGATCTGCTACGAGGCGATCTTTCCGCAAGACATCAGGGCGGCGGGGGAACGCCCCGGCTGGCTGCTGCAGATCACCAACGACAGCTGGTTCGGCGATCTGTCCGGCCCTTATCAGCATCTGGCGCAGGCCCGCTTTCGCGCTGTCGAGCAGGGTTTGCCGCTGGTGCGCGTCGCCAACACCGGGGTTTCGGCGGTCATCGACCCCCTCGGCCGCATAACGGCGCGGATCGACCTGAATGAGGAAGGCTTCCTCGACGCAGAGATTCCAGCGGCCCGCCCAGCGACATTCTATTCCCGCCACGGGGAATTTCCGGTTCTGGCCTTCATCGTTGTTGCCTTGGCGACAATCGGCCTGGCCGGGCGCATCCGCTCTGGTTGACCGGACCGACAGGCGCGTATAGGCAAGGCCCACATTCCGCCACAACGGCTTCCTGGCGTGGCGGAGAGAACCCCAATGGAGCACTTCCCATGTCCCGCCAGAATTACATCTTCACCTCGGAATCCGTGTCCGAGGGCCACCCCGACAAGGTCTGCGACCGCATTTCGGATGCCGTCCTTGACGCCTTCCTGACCGAGGAACCGAACGCCCGCGTGGCCTGCGAGACCTTCGCCACCACCAACCGCGTCGTCGTCGGCGGCGAGGTCGGCCTGTCGAGCCCCGAAAAGACCAAGGCGATGATGGAGCGCATCGACGGCATCGTGCGCGCCTGTGTGAAGGACATCGGCTACGAGCAGAAGAAGTTCCACTGGGACAAGATCAAGGTCCACAACTACCTGCACGAACAGTCCGCCCATATCGCGCAGGGCGTCGACAAGGACGGCGCAGGCGATCAGGGCATCATGTTCGGCTACGCGACCGACGAGACCCCGGACTTCATGCCCGCCCCCATCCAGTATTCGCACGCGATCCTGCGCCGCCTGGCCGAGGCGCGGAAGTCGGGCGCAGAGCCGACCCTTGGCCCGGACGCGAAAAGCCAGATCAGCCTGCGCTATGAAAACGGCAAGCCGGTCGAGGTGACCTCGATCGTGCTCTCGACGCAGCATACCAGCAAGCGCCAGACCTCGAAGGTGATCCGCGGCATCGTGGAGCCCTACATCCGCGAGGTTCTGCCCGAGGGTTGGCTGACGAAGAAGACCGAGTGGCACGTGAACCCCACCGGCACCTTCGTGATCGGCGGCCCGGACGGGGACGCGGGCCTGACCGGGCGCAAGATCATCGTCGACACCTATGGCGGCGCGGCACCGCACGGCGGCGGTGCCTTCTCGGGCAAGGACCCGACCAAGGTCGACCGCTCGGCCGCCTATGCCGCGCGCTACCTGGCCAAGAACGTCGTCGCGGCGGGTCTGGCAAAACGCTGCTGCATCCAGGTCGCCTATGCGATCGGCGTGGCGAAGCCTCTGGCGATCTACGTCGACACCTACGGCACCGGTACCGTCCCGGAAGCCGAGATCGAACGGATCGTGTCGAACCCCGACATTCTCGACCTGACGCCGCGCGGCATCCGCACGCATCTGGACCTGAACAAGCCGATCTACGCACGCACCTCGGCCTACGGCCACTT
>JBJOQI010000357.1:0-13601 GCA_046050045.1 Pseudomonadota bacterium
ATGACCGCGCGTTCGCCGCCGTACCGCTGGATGCGGAAGGGCGCATCGGCCGTGCCCCGCAACGCGTCGAGCGAGACGCTTTCCCGGTAGGTGCCGCCACGCAGGGCAAGGATCCCGGACCCAGCGGCGGCCAGCCGCGCGACACCTGCCCCCACGGTCCGCAGGGGCGCGGCGAGCGTCCCGGCCGCACCGTCATCGCCATCGGGCGAAACCACGACCTTGGGCTCGCCCGAGGTCACGATATCGGGTGCCCAGCCATAGCGGATGCCGCCCTCTGCCGTCTGCGACCAGGCGGGCAGGCCCGGCAGCAGCGCCAGCGCCCCCGCCCCGCGAAGAAAGCCGCGCCGGTTCAGTTCCATGGCTTCCATAGCGCCCTTCCGGCCTAGCGGCTCAGCTTCCGCAGCTTCTTGACCAACAGACCCGGATCGTCGGCCAACCGGCGCAGCTTGGTCAAGGCATCGCGGACCGGTCCCAGAGAATTGAACGGAAACGCCAGCAGCTCGGGCCAGTTCGCCCGCATGATCTCCAGCCCCAGGCGGCTGTCGCGCTTCCAGTCGGGCGGCAGGCCCATCATCAGCTCGACCCCGCGCAGGGTCAGCAGCGGCGCCAGCCGCAGAAGCGTCGGGTCCGACATGAACTGGACGGCGTACCAGGCCCCGTCGCGATGTTCGAGATAGGCAAGGTCCAGCAGTTGCAGCGCGGGCATTGGCGGCAGTCCGGCCAGCCAGTCCTCCAGCGCCGCCGTGACCTCGGGTGTCGCGGGCAGGCCGAAGCGCGCCGTCAGCAGCGCGGGCGTGACCGCAAGGCTGTCACTGTCGCTGCCGCGCCAGAAAAAGGCACGCCCGACCTCGCCCCCTGCCCCGCCCACGAAGGCGTGGCTGGCCGCGACGGGCCGCATGCTGGGGTGGAAGCGCGCGTTGCTGTCGGCGTTGCAATGCCCGCCGCGCCGGATATAGGCGTCCCGCTCGGCCTCGCTTGCCGCCCGCCGCGGCAGTTCGATATGGGAAAGTCCGGTCGCCCCGGCAATCCGGCGCGCCATCAGGGTATCGGTGGCATGGCGATCCTCGCCCACCACGGTCAGCAGATCGAATTGCCCGGCGAAGGGGCGGGCGCAGGACAACAGAAGCCGCGTCTCGTGCCCCGCCGTCAGGGCCAGCGCCATCCGCCGCGGACCGGCGATCACCGCCTCCATCTGCGCCCGGATCAGCCCGGTCATCTCGGCAACCGCCGCCATCGGATCGGCGAGTGCCGGCAGCGCCTGCAACGGCCAGAACCGCCGCGCCGTCATCGTCCGCAGGTTCAGCGCGTGGCCGGGCAGCAGACGGTGCAGCCCCTCATGCGCGGTCAGGCCTGCGGGGAACCAGCCCTCGCCATCGACGCCCAGCCGGTCATACATCCTGCGATTGAGCCGCCGGTCGTAGTCGTCCGGCGCCATCAGCGCCCCGGCCGAGGATCCCGCAGTGCCCGCAGCCGGGTCAAAGACGCAAGGCACCTGCGCCGAAACGTCGGGATAGACCTCTGCGCCATCGGGGCCGTCGAGGATCAGCAGGAACCGCCCGCCAAGGCCGCGCAGCGCCTGCATCGCCAGGTCGTCCGGCCGGATCGCGGGCTGCCCGGCCTGCCAGAACCCATCGACAAACCGCCGCGCCGCAAGGTCGATCGGGAAGCCCAGCAGCAGCCCCGCCTCGCCCCCGTCGGCCGCCAGCACGCGGTGCACCGGCAGTCCGGGCCCGACCGAAAGCTGCATTCCCGCGATGGGGCGCGAATCTGCCGTTGCGTCAGGCCCGATTCTGTACTGCCAGTGATCCAGGCGTCCCGACACCATCTACCCTCGTCCCGACCCCTTACGCGGCGGCAGGACCCTATCACGGTGCCGCGAATCCCGGCAAGGCACCGCCGAATGGTGACAATCTGCCGAAATCCGATCCAGCTTCTGGCGTGTTTCCGCCATCGGCAGAGCAGCGCCCAGATTTGGGGGTCCCTTCTGGTGCATGCACAATCAATCCGTGTTTATTGGCATTCCTGTCGGGTCCGAACGGCGTGGATACCGACAAGTTGCGAGTGCTTACCATAATCGAGCCACATTTCGGTCCTTTTGCAGGCATGTTTGACGCATTCCCTGCAACTCCCGAACGATGGGCAAGATGCGTGCCCGATTATCCCCGATGCCGCAACGCAGGAACCTGGCATGACCATATACACTGTTGCAAATGCCTCTGAACTGGCCAGTGCACTCTCGAAAGCGACCGGCGGTGACCGGATCGAACTGAAGCCCGGCAGCTATGGAGATTTCTCCATGAGCGGCAAGAACTTCGCGTCCGACGTGACGATCACGGCGCAGGACCCGAACAACCCGCCGAGCTTCAACACGATGACGATGATCGGCTGCAAGAACGTCAAGCTCGACAACATCGATTTTGACTTCCAGCCCGACGCCAATACCGTCGAGTGGTCGAATGCGCTGCGCGTCGATCAAAGCTCTGGGATCACCGTCGTCAATTCAACCTTTACGGGTGGAAACGCGGTTGTCGGTGCCGACCCGAACTCGCCCGCAGGGGCACAGGGATCGCAAGGCATCCTGGGCTGGCCGATCGGCCGCGGCATGTCCTTCCTGAACAGCTCGGACATCACGATCGAGGACAACGTCATCACCGGCTTCTCGGCGGGCGTGCGCTTCTCGAACGTCGATGACATCGAGTTCAACCGCAACGACATCTCGGGCTTCCGCAAGGTGCCGGTCGGCGGCGGCGACGTGAACAACGTGCATATCGAAGGCAACTTCCTGCACGACCCCAACCCCTGGAGCTTCGGCGGCGCGGGTGACCACGGGGACTACATCCACTTCTGGACCACCTCGACCCAGACGGGCCCCAGCACGAATTTCGTCATCAAGGACAACTACATGTCCCAGGGTGACGGCACCGCCATCCTCGGCATCTACCTGGACGACAACACCAACAACAAGGGCTTCACCAACGTCCTGATCCAGAACAACGTCATCCACAACGGCAATGGCCAGGCCATCCGGATGGAAGACGTGGACGGCCTGCAGATCCTGTCGAACACGATCCTCGGCACCCTGTCGAACCCGAACGTCGTGCCGCAGATCCAGCTCGAGAACGGCACCAAGAACGTGCTGGTCGACGACAACATCCTGTCGGGCATCACCGGTGCGGCAATGTCCAATCCGGCAGGCAACAACATCACCATCGGCAACAACATCACCGTCCAGATCACCAACCCCTTCGCGCCGAACTACGCGGGCAACATCTTCTACAACGGGCTTGGCACGCAGCCGTCGCTGGACGATTTCATGACCATCCCGGGCAGCGTCGGCCACGGCTTTGGCGCGAACATCACGCCCACCAAGGCGGTCTGGGGCTACATCGCCTCGTCCGCAGGAACCGGCAGCAACTCGGACGACGTGACGCTCGATGCGACGAACCTGTTCAACACCTCGGGCAAGCTGAACCTGACCGGCGCCAAGATCGTCTGGGACTTCGGCGACGGCACCACCGGCATGGGCACCAAGGTCACGCATGACTACGACACCTTCGGCGCCCACAACGTGACCGCGCAGATCACGCTGGCCAACGGCACCAAGCTGACGCTGACCAAGACGGTCAACGTGCTGAACCCGGTTCCGATCAGCGAGGACTTCGACGACAAGGCCTATCAGGGCGCCTACCAGGTCGGCACCGTCCAGCTCGAGAACGACGGCAGCGGCGGCAGCGCCGTGCGCATCATCGGCTCGAAGTCGGCGCTGAAGTACAACAACACCGCGGCCATCTCGAAGAACGACGAGTTCACGATCTCGCTCGACTTCAAGAAGGACGTCGGCAAGGAAGGCCTCGGCGGCCGCGCCTTCTACTTCGGCGGCACCGCAGTGATCGACCTTGGCGCAGACAGCATCACGCTGCGCGGCCGGACCTCGACGGGCGACTCGATCGTGCTGACCGCCGGTGGCATCGGCATCAAGGACGCGAACTGGCACAACATCACCTACAGCTTCTCCAAGGCTGACGGCACCGCCACGCTCTTCATCGACGGCAAGGCGGTCGATCAGGTGACGGGCCTGACCGGGTCGCAGTACACGACCACGGGCGCGGGCATGCATCTCGGCAACCCCTTCGGCACCACCTTCAGCGGCCTGCTCGACAACCTGACCTTTACGGCAGACTCGATCGCGTCGACCGGTCCCATCGGCGGTTCGACCGGCGGCTCGACAAGCAGCACCGGACGGGCGACGACGAACACGCTGTCGTCCTCTGCGGTCAGCGTCGATGACGACATCATCGTTGTCGACACCGCTCCGAAGTCCGACAAGACCGACGGTCTGACCAAGTCGCAGTCGGTTCTCAAGATGCTGGCCGACTCGATCGAATTCGGCGACCGCCCGCACAAGGCGGACCTGGCCGAGAAGTTCGAGCGGATGCTGGAACGGCAGGAAGAGCGGCAGGAGCGGCTGAAGGAAAAGGCCGAGAAGATCGCCCTCGACCATCACGACAAGGACGATGTGGCGGCCTTCATGGCCCATGTCGACGATCACATCGTCACGCGCGACTCCTGGATCGTCTGACCGGTTCGCAGACAACGACAAGGGGGGCGGGGATTTCCCGCCCCCTTTGCATTTCCCCGCTGGCTTCCACGCCGGACGCCCCGTCCGCCTCAGGCCAGGCCCGCGTCCACGACCATCGTCTGCTTGGTAATCAGCCGCGCCGCGTCAGAGGCCAGGAACAGCGCCATCTCGGCAATGTCATGGCCGAGGATCGGGGCGCGGATCACCTGACGGGCCAGCATTGCATCAACGCTGTCCTGCGTCGGATACCACAGCCTGCGCTGCCGCTCGGTCATCACCGCGCCCGGCTCGATCGAATTGACCCGGATGTTGTCGGGCCCCAGCGCCCGCGCCAGCGTCATCGTCAGCCCCTGCACACCAGCCTTGGCCGTCGTATAGGCTGCCAGCGTCTCGATCGCCATCCGCCAGGCCACCGACGACATGTTGATGATCGACCCGCCGCCCAGACGGCGCATTCCCGGTACCACCGCCTGCGCGGCAAAGAACTGGGCCCGCAGGTTGACCGCCATCAGGTTGTCCCAGACTTGCGGCGTGATCTCGTCGACCGGGGTGCGCTGGTCGTTCGCGGCATTGTTGACCAGGACCGAGATCGGCTGATCGGCCCCCGCCTCGGCAATCGCTTGCCCCAGCGCTTCCACATCGGTCAGATCGCAGCGCAGGAACCGCGGCCGGTGCCGTTGCCCCGCAAGCTCGGCCACCAGCGCCTCGCCCGCCGCGTCCTGCAGGTCGAGGAAACTGACCCGCGCGCCCTGCCCGGCAAAGGCACGCACAAGATCGGCTCCGATGCCGGTCGCTCCGCCTGTCACCAGAACGGCCCTGTCGGCAAGTGAGGGATAGATCGCCTGCATCGTCCGGCCTTGCTCTGCGCGCCCCCGGACAGCGCCCGCGCCGCCCCGGCAGCCGCGCAAGACCTGCCGGTCACGCGATGCTTAGGTCACGGGGCGACAAGGCGTCAAGCCGCGCCCCGCAGCGATCGGGCGGCGTCTCGTGACCTCGGGCAGGAAGGATTTGGTGGAGCAGAGGGGGATCGAACCCCTGACCTCGTCATTGCGAACGACGCGCTCTCCCAACTGAGCTACTGCCCCATCCTCGCGGGGGGCTATGTGGCCGATGGGGCGCGGCTTGTCAAGCAAACGTCACAGGGATTCTGCCCCGGCAAACGAAAAAGGGCGGGTCCGGAGACCCACCCTTTCCGCGCTGGCCGGGATCCCGTCGCGGCCCGCGCTCTGGCCGGTCAGCCAGCGCACTCCGGGTGCTCGAGGATGTCGCCCGGATCGTCGCAGCCCGACCCGCCGGGGATGCGCGGCTTGCGGCGCTTCTCGACGTCGCCCTGCGACAGGGTGTCGGCATAGAGGCCGTCAAGCGACAGCGTGGCGGCAAAGGCCGGGACGCCCGAGGTCAGGGCCAGGCCGATCAGGGTGAGGGCAAGGGTGGTGGTCTTCATCGTGGTTCTCCTGTGGAGTGGTGCAGTAGGAAAACCCTAGCCCTGCCCTCCCTTCGCCGGAACGGACCGAGGTCCGGCGATCTGCGCCTGCCGATCAGACCAAGGTCCGATCCGCCGTCAGCCCTGCAGGAATTCGCGCGCCAGCATCGCCGCCTCGACCCGGTTGCGCAGGTGCAGCTTCTGCAGGATCGACGTCATGTAGTGCTTGACGGTCTTTTCCTGCAGCTCGAGATCGCGGCCGATCTCCTTGTTCGACAGGCCCTGCGCCACGCGCCGCAGGATGTCCTCCTCGCGCTTGGTCAGCTCGTCCAGCGGGTTGGCGGGCTTCGCACCCGAAGCGCCCTGCCCCTTCATCGCCAGCAGGATGCGCCGCGCCAGTCCCGGGGCCACATAGGTCAGGCCGGCCGCCAGATCGCCGACGATCGCCACCAGATCGGCCGCCCCGACCCCTTTCAGCACATAACCCGCCGCCCCGGCCTTGAGCGCGGCCATCAGGTCGCCCTCGTCCTCCGATGCCGTCAGCACGGCAACCCGGGGCGCGTCTGGCAACGCCAGCAGGCGCGGCAGCGCGGCCAGCCCGCAGGTGCCAGGCATCGACAGGTCGAGCAGCACCAGATCGGGCCTCAGCGCCGCAGCCATCCGGACAGCGTCCTCGCCGTCGGTCGCCTGCCCCACCACCTCGATGCCCTCGGCCGCCGCCAGGGTGCGCGCCACGCCGTCACGGTAGATCGGATGGTCGTCGGCGATCAGAATCCGCACGGTCTTGCTCATGCCACACCCTTCAGGTCGATTGTCATCCGCAGTTCTGCCCCCGGGCCATCCCAATGCGGCCGGGTCCGCAGCTCGATATGCCCGCCAAGGCTGCCCACCCGGTCGGCCAGCCCGACCAGACCAAGACCCTCGTCGTCCTCCTCGCGCGGGCCGCCCCCCGCTGGCGGCAGCCCCGGCCCGCGGTCCAGCACCGCCAGCCGCAGGATATCCTCGACCACCCAGAGCCGCAGCGCCTGCCCCCGGCCCTCGGCATGGCGCCAGGCGTTCGACAGCCCTTCCTGAGCCACCCTGTAGGCGCAGGTCCGGACCGAGACCGGCAGGTCCGGCTGGCCGCCAAGGTCGATGTCCACCTCGACCGGGGTTCCCGTCCGCGCCGCGTGCTGCTCGGCCAGCCCCTGCAACACCTCGCCGATCGGCCGCCGCTCGATGTCGGGGGCCGAGAGGCCCCGGGAAATGCGCCGGATGTCGCGGATCGAGTCGCGCACCGCGCTTTCGACTGCGTCGATCTCGGCTCCGGCGCCGCCGGGCGGCAGCTGCGCCCGCAGCGCGTCCAGCCGCAGCGCGGCAAACCCCAGCAGCTGCGCCGGCCCGTCGTGCAGGTCCGCCCCGATCCGCCGCAGCATCTGGTCGTTCATCGCCGAAAAGCGCGCCGCCGCGTTCTGCACGTTCACCCGCAGCGCCACATTGCGCGCCGACAGGTCCTTCAGCGCCAGCACCTGCCGGTCGATCGTCCGGCTGCCGCGCATCACGATGGTGAACAGCCCCGCCCCCATCAGCGCCATGATCGCGCCCACCACCGCATAGCCAGTGACCCGCGCCCGCGTCAGGTCCGACTGCAGCTGCGTCGCCATCTCGTAGAACTCGGCCACCGCGATCACCCGGTCGGTGCCGCTTTCGCGGATCGGCGCATAGATCTCCAGCAGCGGCAGGCCCAGCGCGGCCTCGCCCGCATCCTCCTCGTCGCCCAGCCGGTCGAAATCGGCATGGACATCGCCGCCGAAGGCCAGCGCCAGCTCGTCCGTCAGCTGGAAGGTCTGCCCCACCAGCGCCGCGTTCGACGCCTCGACCAGATACCCGTCCCTACGCCAGATCTTGAACGAGATCACCCGCTCGCCAAGGCTCGTCTGTTCCAGCAGCCGGTCCAGTTCCGCCCGTGCCCGGTCCGACAGCGTCTCATGCGTTGCCAGCTCCTGCGCCAGGGGTGCCACGAAACTGTCCATGTAGCGCGCCGTCGCATTCGCGGTGTTGCGCACTACCGCATCCTCGATCCGCCCCGAGACCCAGATGCCCACCGCAGCCGTCGCCGCCAGCACCACGAAACCGCCCGCAAGGGCGAACTGCCCGGCAAGGGAAACCCTGGCCCAATAGTGCTGCGCCGTCGAAGTCCAGGTCATCTGCGTAGTCCGGGATCGCCGGCCCGGTCTGACCGGGCCCGACCCCAAGCCTAGCCGCTGGCCGGCGGCCCGGTGAATTGGCCTCTGCGCCTATGGGCGGGGCGTCTGCCGCGGGTTTAGGCGGGCCGCGCCATAAACTTCAGATTATCCTGCACGAAGCGCGAAATGTCGGCGGCAGGCCGCGCACCGGGCAGCCGCGCCACCTCGCGCCCCTTGTGCCACAGGATCAGCAGCGGAATGCCGCGGATGCCCAGCCGCTGCGACACGGCCTGATGCTCGTCGGTATTGATCTTGGCAAAGCGCACCTGCCCCTTCAGCGTGCCCGCCGCCTTGGCGAATTCGGGCGCCATCATCCGGCAAGGTCCGCACCAGGGCGCCCAGTAGTCGATGATGACCGGCATCTCGTCGCCGCGCGCCATCCGGTCATGCGTCGCCTGGTCGATCTCTGCCACGCGGCCGTCGGCCAGCCCCGCGCCGCAGACGCCGCACTTCGGGCCCTCGCCCAGACGCGCCAGCGGCACCCGGTTGCCCTGCCCGCAGGCCGCACAGGTCAGTTTCACGGCATCAGCCATCGCAGCACCTCATATTCAACAGGCAATATGTGTTATGCAGGCCCCGGCCGTTCAAGCCCCCGCCAGAGCGAAAACCGCGCCATAGGCCACCGCCCCCGCGATCGTCGCCCCCGCGACCGAACGGAAGATGCCAAAGACCCCCAGCACCGCGCCGATCCCGGCCGCCAGCGGCAGCGGGTTCACCACGACCGGGCTGACCCAGGGCAGGACCGAGGCCACGAACAGCGTGGCAATCGCCGCAGGCCCGGTCGCGGCAAGGAACCGCCCGAGGGTACCTCCCGGCATCCGCCCCGCCCCGCTTGCCCGCGTCGGCAGGTAGCGAAAGGCCCAGTTCGCCGCCCCGGCCATCACCGCCATCAGCATCAGCCCGCCGCTCATTCCCGCGCCCCCGGCCCCAGGGCACCTGTGACCGCGCCCGCGACCATTCCGGCAAGGATGCCCGCCGTGGCCGAAACGGCCAGCGTGACGGCCACCGTTACCGCCGCCGCCACCGCGATCACCGGCACCTGCCGCCGCGACAGGATCGACAGCAGCAGCGCCAGGAACAGCGCGGGCAGCATGAAGGACAGCCCCGCACTGACGGCGGGCCAGCCCTCCAGCGCCCCGCCACCCGCCAGCGCGCCCGCTGCCGTGCCGCTGACCCAGGCGGCATAGGCCCCAAGCCCGATCCCGAACATGAAGGGCTCCGAAAACCGCAGGCCCCGCGCCAATGCCCCCAGCGCCGCGCCAAAGACCTCGTCCGTCAGGCCCCAGGCCCAGGCCCAGGCATGGCGCGTGCTCGCCCGCGCGCCCGCCTCCTTCATCAGGGCCGGGCCATAGAGCACGTGGCGCAGGTTCATCGCGATCAGCGTAAAGGCCGAGACCAGCACCGGCGCGCCAGAGGTGAACAGCGCCAGCGCCAGGAATTGCGAGGCGCCGGCATAGATGACCAGTGACAGCGCCGTGGCCTCGACGGGCGTCAGCCCGGCCCGGGTCGCCGCGACCCCGAAGGAAAAGGCTATCGGAAAATACCCCAGCGCAATCGGCACCGCCGCCCGCAAACCCGCGCCGAACCCCGGCGCCACCTCGTCACGCATCGCTCCCCCGGATCTTCCGCCCCATCAGTACATCGACGACCGGTAGTCGGCCTCCAGCCCCTCATCCAGCCGCTTCTGTTCCTCGGCGTCCTCAGGCGCGCCGGTGGTCTGGTCCAGGATCATCTTCACCAGCGAGGGCATCTCGCCCCGGTCCTGCCGTGCGTCCGGGTCCCACAACCGCGAGCGCCGAAAGGCCTTGGCGCAATGCAGGAAGACCTCCGCGATCTCGACCACGATGGCAACCTTCGGCTCCCGCCCGTTCACGGCCATTCCGGCCAGCAGCGCCGGATCGCGGCTGACCCGCGCGCGGCCGTTGATGCGCAGCGTATCGTCGAAGCCGGGCACCAGGAACAACAGGCCCACCGCCGGATTGGCAATGATGTTCGCCAGCGTATCCAGCCGGTTGTTGCCGGGCCGGTCGGGAATGGCCAGCCTCCGGTCGTCGAGTACCGTGACGAAGCCACTCGGATCGCCCCTCGGGCTGACATCGGCCCGCCCCTCCGGCCCTTGCGTCCCGATGCACAGGAAGGGCGAGCGCGCGATGAAGTCCCGCGCATGGGTATCCAGCCGCGTCAGGCTCTTCTTCAATGCCAGTTCATGCGTCGGTGGAAACAGCTCCCTCAGGCCCGCCTCGTCCTCGATCCAGAACTCTGCATTCGGGGTCAGACCAGGTTCCATTCCACCCTCCGCAACTGCGACCCGGCGGGCCGCACCGAAACGCTTCGGGACTGGCTAAAGGGCGAAGGGCCCCGGGTCAATCCCGCCCGTCTCCCCCTTCATCTTGACCGAAACACTCCGGGGAGGTGCGGAGGGGCAGCGCCCCTCCGCCTGCTTCATGTACAAAGCCTTACCGCAGCTGCAAGGCCTTGATTTCATTGGCGCCGAATGGGTGTCCCACCGTGGGACACTACTCCGCCGCCTCCTGATAGCTCTCGACCGGCGGGCAGATGCAGATCAGGTTGCGGTCGCCGAAGACGTTGTCGACCCGCCCCACGGGGGGCCAGTACTTGTCCACCCGGAAGGCCCCGGGCGGGAAACAGCCCTGCTCGCGGCTGTAGGGCCGGTTCCAGTCGCCCACCAGCGCCGCGACGGTATGGGGCGCGTGCTTCAGGGGGTTGTTCTCGCGGTCGATCCGCCCCTCGGCCACGTCGCGGATTTCCTCGCGGATCGCCAGCATCGCGGTGATGAACCGGTCAAGCTCGGCCTTGGTCTCGCTCTCGGTCGGCTCCACCATCAGCGTGCCGGCCACCGGCCAGCTCATCGTCGGGGCGTGGAACCCGTTGTCGATCAGCCGCTTGGCAATGTCATCGACCGAGATCCCCACCTCGGCAAAGGGCCGGGTGTCGAGGATGCATTCATGCGCCACGCGTCCCCGGTTGCCCATGAACAGGACCGGATACGACGCCTTCAGCCGCGCCGCGATATAGTTCGCGTTCAGGATCGCCACCTTGGTGGCCTGCGTCAGCCCTGCGCCCCCCATCATCAGGCAATAGGCCCAGCTGATCAGCAGGATCGAGGCCGAGCCGAACGGGGCGCTGGACACGGGCCCTTCGGTGCCGCCGGTGAAGGGATGCCCCGGCAGGTGCGGCGCCAGATGCGCCTTCACCCCGATCGGCCCCATGCCCGGCCCGCCGCCGCCATGCGGGATCGCAAAGGTCTTGTGCAGGTTCAGGTGGCTCACGTCCCCGCCGATCTCGCCGGGCTTCACCAGCCCGACCATCGCGTTCATGTTCGCCCCGTCGATATAGACCTGCCCTCCGTGCTGGTGCGTGATCTCGCAGACCTCGCGCACAGTCTCCTCGAAGACCCCGTGGGTCGAGGGGTAGGTGATCATGCAGGCGGCAAGGTTCGCCCCCGCTTCCTCGGCCCTCGCGCGGAAATCGTCGATGTCGATGTCGCCACTGGCCGAGGACTTGACGACCACGACCTTCATCCCCGCCATCACCGCGCTGGCCGGGTTCGTGCCATGCGCCGAGACCGGGATCAGGCAGACGTCGCGGTGACCCTCGCCGCGCGCCTTGTGCCAGGCCATGATCGTCAGCAGTCCCGCATATTCCCCCTGCGCGCCCGAATTGGGCTGCATCGAGAAGGCGTCATACCCGGTGATGTCGCAAAGCTTCGCCGAAAGGTCCGCAATCGCCTCGCCATAGCCCAGCGCCTGCTCGGCGGGGGCAAAGGGATGCAGCGCCCCGAACTCGGGCCAGGTGATCGGCATCATCTCGGCCGCCGCATTCAGCTTCATCGTGCAGGAGCCAAGCGGGATCATCGCCCGGTCCAGCGCCAGGTCACGGTCCGACAGGCGGCGCATGTAGCGCATCATCTCGGATTCCGCCCGGTTCATGTGAAAGACCGGATGGGTCAGATAGGCGCTGTCGCGGATCAGCTCGTCGGGAAAACCGATGTTGGCCCGGTGCGGCGGCACGCCCTCGATCCCGAAGGCGCGCAGGATCCGCACCAGCACCTTCTCGTCGCTGGTCTCGTCCAGGCTGATCCCCACCCGGTCGTTGCCGATCTTGCGGAAGTTCAGCCCCTCCTGCCGGGCCGCGGCCAGAATGCCCGCCTGCCCCACGCCCACCTCGATGGTGATCGTGTCGAAGAAATGCTTGGGGCTGACCTTCGCGCCCGCCGCCTTCAGCGCACGGGCCAGCCGCACCGTCAGGAAATGCACCCGCTCCGCAATTGCCCGCAGCCCCACCGGCCCGTGGAACACCGCGTAGAACGAGGCCATCACCGCCAGCAGCGCCTGCGCCGTGCAGACGTTGCTCGTCGCCTTTTCGCGGCGGATATGCTGCTCGCGCGTCTGCAGCGACAGGCGGTAGGCGCGGTTGCCCTCGCTGTCGACCGACACCCCGACGATCCGCCCCGGCATCGAGCGCTTGAACTCGTCCCGGCAGGACATGAAGGCCGCATGCGGCCCGCCATAGCCCATCGGCACGCCAAAGCGCTGGCTCGACCCCACGGCAATGTCGGCCCCCATCGCGCCCGGTTCCTTCAGCATCGTCAGCGCCAGCAGGTCCGTCGCCATCACCGCGACGGCCCCCGCCGCGTGCAAAGCCTCGATCTGTGCCGAGAAATCGCGGACATGGCCATAGCTGCCCGGATACTGGAAGATCGCCCCGAAGACCTTTGCTGGGTCGAGGTTCTCGGCCATGTCCTCGATGATCTCGATGCCAAGGGGCTGCGCCCGCGTGCGGATCACTTCGATCGTCTGCGGATGGCAGAAACGGTCGACGAAGAACCCCCGCGCCTTCGACTTCGCCACCCGCTCGGCCATCGTCATGGCTTCCGCCGCCGCTGTCCCCTCGTCCAGCAGGCTTGCGTTGGCGACCGGCAGTCCGGTCATGTCGGCCACCATCGTCTGGTAGTTGAGCAGCGCCTCAAGGCGACCTTGCGCGATCTCGGGCTGATAGGGCGTATAGGCCGTGTACCAGGCCGGGTTTTCCAGGATGTTGCGCTGGATCGCGGGCGGCGTCACCGTGCCGTAGTAGCCCTGCCCGATCAGGCTGGTCATCACCCGGTTTTTGCCCGCAACCTCGCGCATCCTGGCCAGCAGCTCGTGCTCGGCCAGGGGCGCCCAGTCCAGCCCGCCCGCCTGCCGGATGCTTGCCGGCACCGTCTGTTCGATCAGCTCGTCCAGGCTTCCTGCCCCCACGGCCTTCAGCATCTCCTCCATCTCGGACGGCGACGGCCCGATGTGGCGGCGGTTCGCGAAATCATAGGGATTGTAGGGCGTGGGGGTATAGGGCATGGGAAACCTCAGCCGAT
>JBJOQI010000358.1:0-5447 GCA_046050045.1 Pseudomonadota bacterium
GTGATCCTGCGGCCGTCAAAGAGGGTTTCGAACAGAAGCCCGATGATCGGCAGCATCGAGGAGACGACGGCGACGGTGGTCGAGTCGGTCAGGCGCTGTGCCCAGAGCATGGTGATCGAACCAAGGCCGAAGCCCACGCCGCCGATGAACAGGCCGACGGACCATCTGGCCCGGCGCAGCGCAGCGGCACCCTCGACCGCGGTCCAGACCGCAAGCAGGAACAGCGCGGCCGTTCCCATCCGTGTGGCCGCCAGGGTGGCCGGGTCGCTGACCAGCAACAGGCGTTCGTTGGCCGGAAAGCCCATGGCCCAGATCAGCATCGACAGAAGGCACAGGACGTTTGCCTGAAGCCAGCCGGCAGGCACGCGCGAGGGGGCAAGGTCCGGGGAGGTCATGGCGATGGGTCCGATCTGCCCGGAAAGCTAGGGGGCCGGACCCGCCGCGTCCTGTCCGGGCGCGACGGGCGGTGTCGGGAAAACGAAGCGGGCCCTCAGGCGTCGAGCGCCGCGACGATCGCCCCGAAATCGGCGGCCTTGAGGCTTGCGCCGCCGACCAGCGCGCCGTCGACATTGCGGATCGCGAAAATCTCTTGCGCGTTCGAGGGTTTGACCGAGCCGCCGTAGAGCAGGCGGAAGCCCGCGGCACCGGGACCGAACCGCGAGGTCAGTTCGGCGCGCAGGAAATCGTGCACCTCGCCGATCTGGGCATTGGTGGGCGTGCGGCCGGTGCCGATGGCCCAGACCGGTTCATAGGCGATGACCGTGTCCGCCCCGGTTGCGCCGTCGGGGACCGAGCCCTGAAGCTGGGTGCCGACGACCGAGAGGGTCTTGCCCGCATCGCGTTCCGCCTCGGTCTCGCCCACGCAGATGATGGCGATCAGGCCCGCGGCATGGGCCGCACCGGCCTTGGCCCGGACCAGCGCGTCGGTTTCGCCGTGGTCGGCGCGGCGTTCGGAATGGCCGAGGATGACATGACTTGCGCCGGCGTCCCTGAGCATGGCGGCGGAAATGTCGCCGGTATGGGCGCCCGAAGCCTTGGGGTGGCAGTCCTGCCCGCCGACCTTCAGTGCCGAGCCCTTCGCCGCCCAGGCCATCTGCGCGACCAGCGTGGCAGGCGGGCAGAGCAGCATGTCGCAGGAGGGGTCGGGGTGGGCGGCAAGAAGCGCCTTGACCTCGTCGAGGCTGGCGGCGAGGCCGTTCATCTTCCAGTTTCCTGCAGCAAGCCTGCGCCGTGACATCGGGTTCCTCCTTGGGTGAAAGCCGCGGCACGTTAGGCGATCGGAGGGCCGGAGGAAAGGCGGATTAGGGCGGCACGGGCGGGGTCGGACGCGGCAGGCGGGAGGGCGTGCAGGAAGGGGCGCGGCCCCCAGGACAAAGGCGATCTTTACCCTTCGTTCAGATTTGGCAATGCCAATTAACTATTTGTAAATAAACGAATTGTTGACAGTCCGGTTCGGCATCGCGATGGTAGGGAACCGGCCGCTTGAAGGGGGTCGTCCGGCAGCCTGAAGGGAGGGCTGCCATGAACCTGACACTTGCCGCGGTTGTTGCCGTCTGCGCGGGGCTGGACTGCCCGCCGCAGGGAGGTTTCTACGACCCGCTGACCAACGACCGGTTAACGCTGCGCGAGGAAGCGCCGGATCAGGGGCGCAGGTCGGTGCCGATCGACTGGCTGGCCGCCGGCATCCTGCCGGTGACGCCCCGGGTCGAGACGCGGCACAGCCGGTTGCTGGCACCGCGGGACCGCATCCTCGGAAGCCTGATGTTCCGCGGGGGTCGCGCCGCTGCCAGCGGTCCCGAGACCGTGGTCCTGCTGGTTGCCGCCTCGGGCGGGAGCGCGGCCGAGTTCGTTTCGGTCGGGTTCTACGAAGGGGCGGGGCGGGGGATCGTCGCGGGGCCCCTGCCGCGGGTCGTCATGCCGGCCCTGCGCGGGATCGCGGCCCTGCCGCCGGACCCGGAAAGCCGGGCGCTGCGCTTTGGCGACCTGTGGTCCGAGGAAAGCCCCGACGGATACTAGGCTGCGCCGGGCAAGTCCTTGAACTTGATCGATTCGCCGCAGCCGCAAGCCTCGGCCACGTTCGGGTTGTTGAACCGGAACCCTGCCGAGAGCAGCGAGGATTCATAGTCGATCTCGGTCCCGAAAAGGAACATCTGCGCCATCGGCGCGATCATCACGCGGGCGCCGTCCTGTTCCACGACCTCGTCCATGGGCCCCGGTTCGGCGGCGAATTCCATCGTGTATTCCATACCGGCGCAGCCACCCTTCTTGACGCCGAGGCGCAGGCCGAAGGCGCCGTCACGCTGCATGAGCGTGGCGATCTGGCGCACGGCGGCGGGGGTCAGGTTGACGGGTGATTTGCCGGGAATGCCGAACATCTTACATGAATCCCAGTTCCAGGCGGGCCTCGTCGGACATCATTTCCATGCCCCATTGCGGCTCGAAGGTCATCTGCACGTCGACGTGCTTGACGCCCGGCAGCGGCTCGACCGCGTCGGCGACCCAGCCGGGCATCTCGCCGGCGACGGGGCAGCCGGGGGCGGTCAGGGTCATGATGATCCTGACCTCGTTCTCGGGCGAGATGTCGACGGTGTAGACCAGCCCGAGGTCGAAGATATTCACCGGGATTTCCGGGTCATAGACGGTACGGCAGGCTGCGACGACATCCTCGTAGAGCGGATGGTCGGTGCTGGAGGGCTGGATCAGGGGGGTGCCCTCGACGGGGGCCTGCGTCTCGGCGTTCATGGCATTTCCGGCGGTTGTTGAGAGATTATATAGGGAATTTGCGCGCAAACGTCCAGAGTGGCGGGAAGCGGCTGAAAACGCTGCGAAATCCACGTCTTCCCAACGTCTTCCCAACGTCTTCTTTACGTACGTACGTTCAGCCTACGTTGGCACCCTTTCGGCGGGGCTCCGCCCGGACTGGCGCGGATATGCCGGAAGGGGTAGAGGGGGGCGCATGACGACGCGCTTTTCCTTTGAGCTGGCGGCCACCGACGGCAAGGCCCGGACGGGTGTGATCCACACGCCCCGGGGCGAGATCCGGACGCCTGCCTTCATGCCGGTGGGCACCGCCGCCACGGTCAAGGCGATGCTGCCCGAAAGCGTCCGCGCCACCGGGGCCGACATCCTTCTGGGCAATACCTACCACCTGATGCTGCGCCCGACGGCCGAGCGGATCGCGCATCTGGGCGGGCTGCACCGCTTCATGAACTGGGAGCGGCCGATCCTGACCGACTCGGGTGGGTTCCAGGTGATGAGCCTGGCGTCCCTGCGCAAGCTGACCGAGGAGGGGGTGCGGTTTTCCAGCCACATCGACGGGTCCAAGCACATGCTTTCCCCCGAGCGCAGCATGGAAATCCAGAAGCTGCTCGGGTCGGACATCGTGATGTGCTTCGACGAATGCCCCGCGCTGCCGGCGACCGAGGAAGCGGTGGCGAAGTCGATGCGGATGTCGATGCGCTGGGCGCAGCGGTCGCGCGATGCGTTCGGGGACCGGCCGGGGCACGCGCTGTTCGGGATCATGCAGGGCGGTGTCACGCGCGAGCTGCGCGAGGAATCGGCAAGGGCCCTGACGGATATCGGCTTTGACGGATATGCGGTGGGCGGCCTTGCGGTCGGCGAGGGACAGGAGGCGATGTTCGGCGTCCTTGATTATGCCCCGGGGTTCCTGCCCGAGGACAGGCCGCGCTATCTGATGGGCGTGGGCAAGCCCGACGACATCGTGGGCGCGGTCGAGCGCGGGATCGACATGATGGACTGCGTCTTGCCCAGCCGCTCGGGGCGGACCGGGCAGGCCTTTACCCGCTTCGGCGTCGTCAACATCAAGAACGCCCGCCATCAGGACGACCCGCGCCCGCTTGATGCGGACTGCACCTGCCCGGCCTGCCGGAGCTACAGCCGGGCATATCTGCATCACGTGTTCCGCGCGCAGGAGATCATCAGCGCGATGCTGCTGACCTGGCACAACCTGCACTACTTCCAGGAGCTGATGCAGGGCCTGCGCGACGCCATAGCGGCGGGGCGGCTGGCCTCATTCGTGGCAGAGTTCCACGCCAGGCGGGCCGGGGGCGATATCGAGCCGCTCTGAACGCCAGGGGCCCGCCCGCCATTAACCGGGCTTTAACCTCTGACAGATGTAAACTCTGCCTTACACCTTTTGCGAACGGGTGCGGGACCATTCCCCCAGGCGACGCCGGAGAGAGGCATGACTTTCGTTCAGAGTTTCTGCGTCCTCGACGCAGGGCACAGGTTTCTATACGTCGGCGGCGATTGGGATGCGTTTGCGCAGGACAATGGCGCCGAGGCCGCGACAGGCGAGGCAATTGCGGGGTCGACGCTGTTTGACCATATCGAGGGCTTCGAGACGCGGGCCTTCCTGAATGCGGCACTGTTTGCGGTGCGCGACTGCGGCAAGCCCTTCGTGCTTGACTATCGCTGCGACAGCCCGCGGGTGCGGCGGTTCATGCGGATGACGGTCAGCCCCTTGCGCGGCGACAGGCTGCTGATGCTGCACGACTTCCTGCACGAGGAACGTGTCGGCAAGACCCTGCTGCCCTGGATCGTGGCGCAGGACGGCGTTGCGCCGAAGTGTTCGGTCTGCTGCGCGGTGCAGTATGGCGAGGTCTGGCTTGACCCGTTTCTGGCGCGCAACCCGCACCCGGCCCGGGTCCAGGCCGGGCTTTGCCCGTCCTGCCGGGCGCTGACCGCGGGCCGCATCGCCGAGATGGAGCGCCGGACCGAGTTGCAGAAGGACAACGTGATCCGCCTGCCGCGCCGCGCCTGAGGCCACCCGGCAGGGGCAGGTTAACGGGGAAAAAGAATCACGCGCCGGGTGCTTGCCGTTGCCGGGCCTTGGCGCGAAGATGCGCGCCGACTGCACGGGATATATTGAACCTTGCGGGGACACGCCCCAGATATGGCGTCTGGATGGGGAGGGTCGGCACTGCCGAAGACCGGGGTTCGGGCCCTCTGCCGAAGAAAGGAACGCGCATGAACGAAATGCTTGCCTCTAGCTTCCCGGTGCTGCCGCTGCGCGACATCGTGGTGTTCCCCCACATGATCGTGCCCCTGTTCGTGGGGCGCGAGAAGTCGGTGCGGGCGCTGGAAGAGGTGATGGCGGACGACAAGCAGATCCTGCTGTCCAGCCAGATCGACCCTTCGGTGGACGACCCGGTGTCCGACGGCATCTACCGGACGGGCGTGCTGGCGAACGTGTTGCAGTTGCTGAAGCTGCCGGACGGCACCGTGAAGGTGCTGGTCGAAGGCAAGACGCGCGTGAAGATCACCGAGTTCCTGACCAACGACCGCTTCTTCGAGGCGCGGGCGGAAGAGCTGACCGAAACCCCCGGCGACGCGGTGTCGGCCGAGGCGCTGATCCGGTCGGTCGCCGAGGAATTCGAGCGCTACGCCAAGTTCAAGAAGAACATCCCCGAGGAAGCCCTGTCGGC
>JBJOQI010000359.1:0-3258 GCA_046050045.1 Pseudomonadota bacterium
TCTCGGGCCTGATCCTGCCATCCGATGTGCCCGAAGGCAGCAGCATCGGTCTTGTCATGTCCGACGTCCGGCGCATTGCCGAGGGGCTTGACGACGTGATCGCCTCGGGCGCGATGACCGAAGAGCAGATCGGGGCGATGCGCGCCGACCTGAGCGATGTGCGTGGCCGTCTGGCCGAGGTCGGCGTCGCGGTGGGCGAGGATGTCCGCCAATCCGTTTTTCTTGCGGCGCAGGAGTACCGCAACAAGACCGCCTTCGGGCGGACCGTGATGACCGGCGTGGCGCTGGCCGTCGCGGCGCTTGGCTTCGTGCTGGCACTGTCGCGCATCGCGCCCGAGTTCCGGGCGCGCAACGTGACCGAGCGCTTCGTCATCGTGCTGATGATCCTGGCCTCGCTTGTCGCGGTGGCGACGACGCTCGGGATCGTGCTGTCGCTCGCCTTCGAGACGCTGCACTTCTTCCAGCTTTATCCGGCGCAGGACTTCTTCTTCTCGACCGTCTGGAACCCGCAGTTCCGCGGCGGGTCGGATCTCGGGGTTCTGCCGCTGGTCTGGGGCACTCTCTATGTGTCGTTCATCGCGCTGCTGGTCGCCGTGCCGGTGGGCCTGCTGTCGGCGATCTATCTGTCGGAATACGCAAGCCCGCGGGTGCGGACCTATGTGAAGCCGCTGATCGAGATCCTCGCGGGAATCCCGACCATCGTCTATGGCCTGTTCGCGCTGATCACCGTCGGGCCCCTGCTGCGCGACTACTTCGCCCAGCCGCTGGGGCTTGGCAATTCGTCGTCCTCGGTCCTGACCGCAGGCATCGTGATGGGGATCATGGTCATTCCCTTCGTGTCCTCGCTGTCTGACGACATCATCAACGCCGTGCCGCAGTCGCTGCGCGACGGCTCGCTGGGCCTCGGCGCGACGCCGTCCGAGACGATCCGTCAGGTGGTTCTGCCGGCGGCGCTGCCGGGGGTCGTGGGGGCGGTTCTGCTGGCCGCGAGCCGCGCCATCGGGGAAACCATGATCGTGGTGATGGGCGCGGGGGCAGCGGCGAAGCTGAGCCTGAACCCATTCGAGGCGATGACGACGGTGACCGTCAAGATCGTGAGCCAGCTGACCGGCGACACCGAGTTTGCCAGCCCCGAGACGCTGGTGGCCTTTGCCCTTGGCCTGACGCTGTTCGTCTTCACGCTGGGTCTGAACATCGTGGCGCTGATCATCGTGCGCAAGTATCGGGAGCAGTACGAATGACCGACATGCCGATCAATCCGGCCGCCGCCGCAAACCGCGGTCATGGCGGCTCGCTCTTGTCGGTCGATCCGCTGACCCGCAAGCGCAACGGGGCCGAGAAGCGGTTTCGCCTTTACGGCGTCGCGGCCATTGTCGTTGCCATGGCGGCGCTGGTCATGCTGCTGGTGTCGATCCTGTCGGCGGGTCTGCCCGCCTACCGGCAGGCCTTCCTGACCTTTCCGGTCGAACTGGTCGAAGCCAAGCTTGACAAGTCCGGCACGCGCGACCTTGCCGTCATGTCCAAGGTCACGACGGTCGGCTATGCCTCGATCCTGGCCGCGAGTCTTGAAAAGGCGATTGCGGACAAGGGCATCGATGCGGGCGGCGTGAAGGGCAAGGATCTGGCCAAGCTGATTTCCGAGGAAAGCGCCGCAACGTTGCGCGACAAGGTGCTGGCCGATCCGACCCTCGTCGGTCAGACGATCGAGTTCACGGCGCTGGCGAACGGGCGGGTCGATGGCTACTACAAGGGCCGCGTCACGATGGAAAGCGCGGCCAAGGACAGCAACATCTCGCCCGAGCAGTTGCAACTGGCCGACCGCCTGAAGGATGCAGGCATCCTGAAGACGAAATTCAACAGCCTGTTCCTGACCGCCCCGGATGCCTCCGACAAGCGGCCCGAGGCCGCGGGCCTGGGCGTCGCGATCATCGGGTCGTTCTACATGATGATTGTGGTGCTGGTGCTGTCGCTGCCCATCGGCGTGGCCTCGGCAGTGTATCTTGAGGAATTCGCGCCGAAGAACCGCTGGACCGACCTGATCGAGGTGAACATCGCGAACCTTGCCGCCGTTCCGTCCATTGTCTTCGGTATCCTCGGCCTTGCGATCTTCATCAACTTCGCGGGCCTGCCGCAGTCGGCGCCGATCGTGGGGGGGCTGGTGCTGACGCTGATGACGCTGCCGCGCATCATCATCCCGGCCCGTGCTGCGCTGAAGGCGGTGCCGCCCTCGATCCGCGATGCGGCGCTCGGGGTCGGGGCCTCCAAGCTGCAGTCGATCTTCCACCATGTGCTGCCGCTGGCCGCGCCGGGCATCCTGACCGGCATGATCATCGGCCTGGCACAGGCGCTTGGCGAGACCGCGCCGCTGCTGCTGATCGGCATGGTCGCCTTCGTGCGTGATTATCCCGGCGGTCTGCCGGGCGGGCTGTTCGACCCTGCCGCGGCGCTGCCGGTGCAGGTCTACAACTGGACCCAGCGGGGCGACCCGGGGTTCGTGGAACGGGCGTCGGGCGCGATCATCGTGCTTTTGCTGTTCCTTCTGGTCATGAATGCCGCGGCCATCATCCTGCGCCGCCGCTTTGAACGCCGCTGGTAAGGGGGCTGCGACATGGACGATGCAAGACTGGCGGAGCGTAGCGTGAGCACTGCGGTTTCAAAGATCAGCGCGAAGAAGGCGCAGGTCTATTATGGCGACAACCACGCCATCAAGGATGTCGATGTCGAGATCCTCGACAAGACGGTGACGGCCTTCATCGGGCCGTCAGGCTGCGGCAAGTCGACCTTCCTGCGCTGCCTGAACCGGATGAACGACACCATCCCGATCTGCCGCGTCGAGGGCAAGATCACGCTGGACGGCGAGGACATCTACGACAAGCGCGTCGACCCGGTGCAGTTGCGCGCCAAGGTCGGGATGGTGTTCCAGAAGCCGAACCCCTTCCCGAAGTCGATCTACGACAACGTGGCCTATGGTCCGAAGATCCACGGCCTGACCCGCAACAAGGCAGAGCTTGACGAGGTCGTCGAGGCCTGCCTGCGCAAGGCTGCGCTCTGGAACGAGGTGAAGGACCGCCTGCAGGCGCCGGGCACCGGGCTTTCGGGCGGCCAGCAGCAGCGTCTTTGCATCGCGCGCGCCATTGCGACCAGCCCCGAAGTTATGCTGATGGACGAGCCCTGTTCGGCGCTCGACCCGATTGCGACGGCGCAGGTCGAGGAACTGATCGACGAGTTGCGGTCGAATTATTCGGTCGTAATCGTCAC
>JBJOQI010000360.1:0-7571 GCA_046050045.1 Pseudomonadota bacterium
GGCCTGCTTGCCGCAGAGGACAATGCCCGGGGCCTCGTCCTTCACCACGGCGGCCAGCAGCTTGGCCACCGCCAGCGGCTCGATGTCGGTATGCACGTCCGCCGCCGCCTCGATCAGGATCGCGCGGTCGGCCCCCATGGCCAGCGCCGTGCGCAGCGTTTCCTGGTTCTGCTTCACGCCGATCGAGACCACGACGATCTCGGTCGCGATGCCCTTCTCCTTCAGCCGGATCGCCTCTTCGACGGCAATCTCGTCAAAGGGGTTCATCGACATCTTCACGTTGGCCAGATCGACGCCCGTGCCGTCCGCCTTCACGCGGACCTTCACGTTGTAGTCGATCACGCGCTTGACAGGCACAAGGACCTTCATCGGCAATCTCCCAAGGATTCAGAACCGCGCGCAGGGCGGGCGGCAGGACAAGCTCTCCGCAGCCCTGTTAGCGATTCTCGGACGGACGAGACAGGGAAAAAGCGACGCAGGGGCGACAGGGGACGCCACGTTTGCCTACCCCTGCCCCTTCATCTTGACCGAAATACTCCGGGGGTGCGGGGGCAGAGCCCCCGCGGCTGCGCTACCGGTTCGCCCCCGGAACCCAGAGGACATCATTCTTTCCGTCGTTGTTGGCGATGCGCCCCGCGACGAAGAACCAGTCGGACAGGCGGTTGAGGTATTTCACCGCCTCCTGGTTCACCTCTTCCATCGTGGCCAGTTCCACCGTCAGGCGTTCGGCCCGGCGGCAGACGGTGCGGCAGAGGTGAAGCTGCGCGGCAAGGGCGGAGCCGCCCGGCAGGATGAAGCTGCGCAGGGGCGACAGCCGCGCGTTCATCGCGTCGATCTCGTGCTCCAGCCGCTCGACCTGGGAGGCGATCATGCGCAGGACGGTATAGCCCGCCTCGTGGTCCTTCTCCATCTCGGGGCGGCAGAGGTCGGCCCCGAGGTCGAAGAGGTCGTTCGAGATGCGGCCGAGCATCACGTCCATCTCGCCCTGCGCATGCTGGCGCGCGAGGCCGACGGTCGCGTTGGTCTCGTCGACCGTGCCATAGGCCGAAACGCGCAGGGAATGCTTGGCCACCCGTGCGCCGTTGCCGAGCGCGGTTTCGCCCGCGTCGCCGGTCTTGGTGTAGATGCGGTTCAGTACGACCATCAGTTGCCCCCGGCGCCACGCCACAGAACGAAGAGAAGGATAAGCGCGACGGCCACGGCCTGCGCGATGATGCGATACCGCATGATGCGGTTCGCGTGCTTGCGGTTGAAGTCGCCGCCCTTGGCGAAGCCGCCGATGCCGATCATCAGGATGACCAGAACCGCGAGGCAGGCGAAGGCGGCGATGAGGAAGAGCGGATCGTTGGCCATGTGTCCCCCTTTGGTCCCCGCGATGTAATGCCTGTCGCGGCAAAAGCGAATGCAATTTCGCCGCCTTCCCGGCGGCGACCGACGCGGGGAGGGCTGTCTGCCCTCCTCGCACCCCTCCCGAGGATACTTGGACAAGGAAGACGGGGTGGGCTCAGGCGCGGGCGAGCAGCCGGTCGAGCAGGCGGTTCGGAAGGATGCGGCGCGCGATGTTCATCGCGTAGGTCGGGGTGGTCACGAAGTAGCGCGGGCGCGGGTTCGGGCTTTCGAGCGCGGTCAGGAGCTTTGCCGTCACAGCACTTGCGGGCAGCTCGAACCGGTCCTTCTTGCCGGTGTTCTCATAGAGCCGCTTAAGCAGCGTGCCTTCGTATTGCGCGCGGCGCGGGCTGTTCCGCCAGTCGATCCAGCGTTCGAAATGCGGGATCGAGTTCCGGCGGATGAAGGACGTGACCGGCCCCGGTTCGATCAGGATGAAATGCAGGTTGGTGTCGCGCATCTCGAGGCGGAGCACATCGGTCAGCCCCTCCATCGCGAACTTGGTGGCGACATAGGCCCCGCGCCAGCGGATGCCGACGAGACCCAGCACCGACGAGCAGTTGATGACGCGCCCGTGGCCTTGTGCCCGCATCACCGGGATCACCCGGCGCGTCAGGTCGTGGTAGCCGAAAAGGTTGACCTCGAAGATCTCGCGCAGCGCGCCGCGCGGCAGATCCTCGACCGCGCCGGGGCAGGCGAAGGCACCGTTGTTGAAGACCGCGTCCAGCGTGCCGCCGGTGCGCGACAGCGCCTCGGCCAGCGCGGCCCCGATCGAGGCCTCGTCGGCATAGTCGAGGCGGAAGCTTTCCAGCCCCTCGCTACGCAGGCGGGCGCAGTCCTCGTCCCTGCGGCAAGTGGCAAAGACCCGCCAGCCGGCGCGGCTCAGCCCGTGGGCGGCGTCGTAGCCGATGCCCGAGGAGCAGCCGGTGATGAGGATGGATTTCTGCATCTTGTGCCCCGCGCGCGGCAAGCCACTGGACCTGTGACCGCGACCCCATTACACGGGCCCCATGACCGACGCCAGTGACGACGACACGCCCGCGACCACCTCGGAGCCGCTTTCCCGGGCCATCGGAGAGCGCTACCTGACCTATGCGCTGTCGACGATCATGCACCGGGCGCTGCCGGATGCGCGCGACGGGCTGAAGCCGGTGCACCGGCGCATTCTTTTTGCGATGCGCGAGCTGCGGCTGTCGCCCACCGGGGGTTTCCGGAAATCGGCCAAGATCTCGGGCGACGTGATGGGGAACTATCACCCGCATGGCGACGCCGCGATCTATGATGCGATGGCGCGTCTCGCCCAGCCCTTTGCCATGCGCTATCCGCTGGTCGACGGGCAGGGAAACTTCGGCAACATCGACGGCGATAACCCCGCTGCCAGCCGCTATACCGAGGCGCGGCTGACCGCGGCCGCCGAGGCGCTGATGGAGGGTCTGGCAGAGAATGCCGTCGACTTCCGCCCGAACTATGACGGCACGCTGGAAGAACCCGTGGTGCTGCCCGCGGCCTTTCCGAACCTGCTGGCCAATGGCGCGAGCGGCATCGCGGTCGGGATGGCCACCAATATCCCGCCGCACAACCTGCACGAGCTGATCGACGGCTGCCTGCACCTGATCAAGGCCCCCGACGCGCGGGACGAGACTCTGGTGGACCTGATCCCGGGGCCGGATTTCCCGACCGGGGGCGTCCTGGTCGAGCCGCGCGAGAACATCCTTGAAGCCTATCGCACCGGACGGGGGGCGTTCCGCCTGCGGGCGAAGTGGCAGGTCGAGGATCTGGGGCGCGGCACCTGGCAGATCGTCGTGACCGAAATTCCGTATCAGGTGCAGAAGTCCAAGCTGATCGAGCGGCTGGCCGAGCTGATCCAGATGAAGAAGATCCCGGTCCTGGCCGACGTGCGCGACGAAAGCACCGAGGATGTGCGGCTGATCCTGGAGCCGAAGGCGCGCACGGTGGACCCCGAAGTGCTAATGGGGATGCTGTTCCGGAACTCGGAACTGGAGATCCGCTTCAGCCTGAACATGAACGTGCTGATCGACGGGCGGGTGCCCAAGGTCTGTTCGCTGAAGGAGGTGCTGCGCGCCTTCCTCGACCACCGCCGCGACGTGCTGCAGCGGCGCAGCCAGCATCGGCTGGAGAAGATCGACGCGCGGCTGGAGATTCTGAAGGCTTCATCGTCGCCTACCTGAACCTCGACCGGGTGATCGACATCATCCGCTATGACGCGGACCCCAAGTCCGCACTGATGCGCGAGGTCTGGGGGCGGAGCTTTCCGCGCGCGATGTCCGAGGGTGACTATGTGCCGCCCGCGCCCCTGCCCGAGGGCGAAGAGGGCGGGCTGAGCGAGGTGCAGGCCGAGGCGATCCTGAACATGCGGCTCAGGTCGCTGCGCAAGCTCGAGGAGATCGAGCTGCGCAAGGAGCATGACGCGCTGACCGAGGAGCGGGCGGGTCTGGAAGACCTGCTGGCGGATCCGGGGCTGCAGTGGAAAAAGATCGCGTCGGAATTGCGCGACATGCAGAAGGCTTTCGGCAAGGCTTCGCCCGGCGGCGCGCGGCGCACCGTGTTTGCGGACGCAAAGGAAACCCCCGACATCACCGCCGAGGACATGATCGAGCGCGAGCCGATCACCGTCATCCTGTCGAAGATGGGCTGGGTGCGCGCGATGAAGGGCCACCAGCCGAAGGATGCCGAGGTCAAGTACAAGGACGGCGACGAGGGGCGGTTCTTCCTGCATGCCGAGACGACCGACCGCATCCTGATTGCCGCGACGAATGGGCGGTTCTTTACCGTGCTGGGCGCGAACCTGCCCGGCGGGCGCGGCATGGGGGAACCCCTGCGCCTGATGGTCGACCTGCCGAACGATGCCGATATCGTGGCGATCCTGCCGTTCCGGGCGGCCGAGAAGCTGATCGTCGCCTCGGACGAGGGCAACGGGTTTCTGGTGTCAGCCGAGGACATCGTGGCGCAGACCCGTGCGGGCAAGCAGGTGATGAACCTCGACGATGGCACGAAGCTCGCCGTGGTCAGGCCGGTCGCGGGCGACCATGTCGCCGTCATCTCGCAGAACCGCAAGCTTCTGGTCTTTGCGCTGGCCGAACTGCCCGAGATGTCGCGCGGCAAGGGCGTGCGCTTGCAGAAGTACAATCAGGTCCGCGGCCGTCAGGGCGTGCTGGAGCTGGACGGAGGATTGTCAGACCTGACGACCTTCACGCTGGCGCAGGGCCTGTCCTGGGCGATGACGAACGGCAATACCCGGACCGAGACGAATATCGGCGACTGGGTCGGCAAGCGCGCCGGAATGGGCAAGGCCCCGCCGCACGGTTTCCCCAAGGACAACCGCTTCGGCTGAGGGGTCGCGCGCGGCATCCTGCGGCGCCGCGCGCTGCACAGGTCAGGAATAGAGCGGACCGACACCGATCTTTTCGTGGATGTGGTTCACCGCCTGCCGGTCGAGGCCGAGGCCTTCGGCCAGCGCGTGGAGGTACTGCGCCTCGTTCTGGCTGTCGAGATCGATGGCGATGACCGACATCGCATAGACCTGCGCTTCCAGGCCTTCGGGAACCTGATTGACCAGCTTGCGGACATCGACGGGGGCGGCAAGCTCGGCCTTGACGAAGGCAATCTCCTGCTCGGTGGCGTCCGAGAGGTTGCCCATCAGCTTTTCCTTTTCGGCGCTGTCGATCTTGCCGTCGGACTTGGCGGCCTGGATCATCGCGCGCAGCATCAGGCCCGCCGCCGCATCCTGCGAGGGGGTGGGCATCGCTTGCGGCTCGCCCTTCTTGCCGAAGGCCTGGTTCAGCACCTCGCCGAAGTTCGCGTCACGCTCTTTCGGGGTGATCGAGCCGGGGCCTTCTGCCGCAATGTCCGGCCCGCTTTGGGATTGCGTCGGGGACCGGCCCGACATCGCGCCGCCGATGACGCCGCCCGCCGCGCCGCCAAGCACCGAGCCGAGCAGATCGCCAAAGCCGCCCATGCCCCCGCCGCCCGACGAGGACCCCTTGGTCAGCTCGCCCAGAAGGTCGTCGAGCCCGCCGCCGGACCGGCTGCGCGAGGTGGTCGAGCGCGAGGACCTGGTGCCCGAAAGTTCCTCGAGCAGGCCGCCAAGGCCGCCCGATGTCTGGCCCGTGCTGCGGCCCGAAGTGCTGCGTTCCGCAGTGGAGCGTCCACCCGAAAGGATGTCGCCCATCATGTCGTCAAGACCGCCCGCGCCGCCCGAAGACCGGCTACCGCCCAGAATGCCGCCGCTGCCGCGGGTGCTTGTGCGGGTGGTGCCGCCCGACCCGCCCTGCATCATGCCGCCGATGCCCTTGGCCACGGCAATGCCGATGGCGACCTTGGCAAGTGTTCCAACCAGACTCATCTCAAATCCCTCCCGTCAGGGGTTACGAATACGCATCAACGCTAACCGCAAGTCGCTCTCAAGTGGGAGAGTCTTTCGCGTTTTCCCCGGCCTGTCCCGGCGTCATGTCGCCGGTGGCCGGGTCGACCCGCAGCCAGACACCGCCCTCGGGGCGGAGCGTCAGGATCATCACGGGCCTGGGATCCTTGCCCGGAATGCGGCTGAAGCGGAACCGCGCCAGCAAGGTGGCCAGGATGATGACCGCTTCTTGCAGGGCAAAGGATGCGCCGATGCAGATCCGCGGCCCGTCGCCGAAGGGCAGATAGGCAAAGCGGTCGATTGACCGGGGGTCCGCAAAGCGGTCGGGGTTGAAGCGGTCGGGGTCTGGCCAGAGCGCGTGGTGCCGGTGCAGCGCATAGACGGGCAGCATCACGGTGTCGCCCGACCGAAGCTCGCGCCCGAGGATCGTGCCCGCCTTCAGCGCGGTGCGGCTAAGGAAGGCCGCGGGCGGATAGAGCCGCAGCGCCTCGTCGACGATCTGGCGGATGTAACGCAGTCTGGGCAGGTCGGCCACCGTCGCGGCGCGGCCTTGCAGGGCGGCCTGCGCCTCGGCGCGGGCGCGGTCCTGCACGGCGGGATCGAAGGCGCAGAGATAGAGCGACCAGGCCAGCGACAGGGCCGTCGTCTCGTGCCCCGCGACGATGAAGGTCAGCAGGTTGTCGCGCAGTTCGGCGGTGTTCATCCGCCGCTTCGTCTCGGGGTCTTCACCGTCGAGCAGCAGGTCCAGCAGGTCGGGCAGCGGGCGCGGACCGGAGGCGCGGCGCGCGTCGATGGCGGTGTCGGCCACGCGCTTCATCTGGGCCAGCGCCTGTCCCGAAACCAGCCGCGACGGCCGCGGCACCCAGGTTGGCGCGCCGATCACGTCGAGGATCGAGACGCGGGCGGTCTGGCCGATATAGGCGTCGATGGCGCGGTGAACGGCGTCGCGGTCGAAGGCGGCCTTGCCACTGTCCTCGCCCGAGAAGGTGACGTCGGTGATGACCTCGAAGGTTGCGGTCACCATCTCGTCGAACAGGTTCGCGGCCCGCCCGGACTGGGCGGCAATCCGATCGCTTGCACGCTCGGCGGCGGCAGTCATCACCGGGCCGAGGTTCTGGACATTCCTGACCGAAAAGACCGGGGCCGCCGCCCGGCGCTGCCAATGCCAGTGCTGGCCTTCGGCGATAAACAGGCTGTCGCCGATCGCGGGCGACAGGATCAGCTTGGTCACGTCCGATTTCGGAAAATCCTCGACCCGGTCTTTCAGGATGGTCCGCAGCGTCTCGGGGTCCATGACCATGTGCCAGCGCTTGCCGGTGCGTCCTGAGACGATGGGGGCGCGGGTTGCGATCTCGGGGATGATTTCAAGCACGTTGCGCCGCGCGGTCTGGAACGATTTCCAGATTCCCCAGACCTCGGTCACCAGGGGGACACGGGCGGGGTAGCCGGCGGCGGATTCAGGGGCGGGTATTGGGGCGGCTGGGTCCATGGGGCCTCCGGTCGGCTCGCTGTGAATATAGGGTGCGCGCCCGTCCCGCCAACGCCAGACCAAAGCAGGGATCGCGCCGATTGCGTGACCGGCGGGGCTTCGATACCCTTGCGGGCGGTCTTGTGAAGGAATCCCCATGCCGTTCGTCCGCCGTCTTTGTGCCCTTGCCGCCCTGGTGCTGCTCGCCGCCTGCGCGGGCGAGGACCTTGCCGCCCCGCCCGATCCGCTGGGCGATTTCCGGCTGGGCTACAACATTGTCGTGGCCAAGAACGCGCAGCAGGTCGGCCCCTCGCGCCCGGCCACGGCAGAGGAATG
>JBJOQI010000361.1:0-2718 GCA_046050045.1 Pseudomonadota bacterium
CCGGCACCAGCGTGGCGCGCGACTTCGTCGAGCTGCCGAGCCAGCTTTACGAACACTGGCTGGAAGTGCCCGAGGTGCTGGAGGCACACGCCCGCCACGCCGTGACCGGCGAGGCGATGCCAAAGGCCATGCTCGACCGGCTTCTGGCGGCCTCGACCTTCGACCAGGCTTTCGCGACCGTCGAATACCTGGCCTCGGCGCTGGTCGATCTGGCCTTCCATGACGGCGCGGCGCCCGACGATCCGATGGCGATGCAGGCGCAGGTTCTGGCCGACATCGGCCTGCCCCACGCCATCCCGATGCGCCACGCGACCCCGCACTTCGCCCATGTCTTCGCGGGCGACGGATATTCCTCGGGCTATTACAGCTACATGTGGTCCGAGGTGATGGACGCCGACGCCTTCGACGCCTTCCGTGAGGCGGGCAGCGCCTTTGACGAGGCCACCGCGCAACGGCTGGAACGGTTCATCCTGTCGGCCGGAGGCTCGGACGAGGCCGAGGCGCTCTACCTCAAGTTCCGCGGCCGGATGCCGGGCGTCGAGCCCCTGCTGCGGGGCAGGGGCCTTCTGGACGCGGCCTAAGTTTCGCGCGCAACGTCCTTGTGGATGATGACATCGGCCTGCGGATAGGTCGCGATGATCCTGCGGCGTAGCGATGCCCCGATCTCGTGGGCCTCGCGCAGCGACTGATCGCCGTCCAGCTCGATATGCAGGTTCACGAAGATCCGCGCCCCGGCGGTGCGGGTTTTCAGGTCATGAAACCCGTGCACCCCCGGCCAGTCGCGGGCGATGGCGGCGATGCCCTCGATCACTGCGGGGTCTGCGCGCCGGTCCATCAGCGCGTCCCAGGCGGCCTTGCCGATCCGCGCCGCACCGAAGACCAGCATCACCGCCGCGGCCAGCGCGACGATGGAATCGATATGCCCGATGCCCCAGCGGGCCGAGGCGACCAGCGCGACGATCGCACCCAGGCTCGGCAGCAGGTCCGACATGTAGTGCAGGCTGTCGGCGGCCACGACCTTGCTGCCGGTCATCCGCGCCACCCGCCGCTGCCACAGCACAAGCGCCACCGTCAGCAGGATCGACACCGCCATCACGACAATGCCGCGGCCCTGCGCCGAAAGCTCTGACGGGGCACCCGACAGCAGGCGGCTGACCGCGGCCCAGCCGATCACCCCGCCCGAGATGGTGATGAACACCGACTGCCCCAGCGCCGCCAGGTCCTCGACCGAGGTATGGCCAAAGGCATGGTCCTCGTCGGCAGGACGGGCGGCGTAGAGGATCGCCATGAACCCGGCCACCGACATCATCAGGTCAAGCGCCGAGTCGGCCAGCGAGGCCGCGACCGACAGAGCTGCCGTCTCGCCCAGCGCCCAGAGTTTCAGCGCAACCAGAACCAGCGCGACCGCCACCGAGGCGGCACCTGCCGACAGGTTCCGGCTGGTGTGGGTCGTGTGATCGTGCATCGGCATTCCCAGTTCTTGGCCCTCACTGCGGGCCACCGGATTTACGCGGTCTGCCCGCGCCCGGAAAGGGGGACGTTCACTCCCGCACCTCGTCCCGCATCACGCCCCAGATGTCGGACTTGCGCACCCAGCCCTTTTCGCCCCCGGCGGCAATCTTGCACCAGTCCATGTCGCAGGCCCCGAGCCGCCCGACGACGCCGGCCTCGGCCCGCGCCAGAACCGGCGTATCCTCGCCCGGCCGCACATGCAGGTCGGCCGTCTCGCTGCTCACCACGACCGTGCGCACGCCCGACAGCAGCGCATAGTGGATCCAGCCGCCCTGACCGTCCTGATCCTCGACCCGGCGCCAGTGGCCGAACTCTGCCGTCACCATCAGCGGCATGTCGCGATGCCGGAAAACCCAGTCGATCCGGTGTTCAAGCGAGGGACCGCGGCGCACGTTGCCCTCGGACCCTTTCAGCGACACGAAGCGCGGCAGGTCCATGTTGGTGACAGACCCCTTGGTGACTGCCACCGGCATCACCTCTTCCTCCGCGCCTGCCGCCGACACGGCGCAGGAAAGGGCCGCAACGGCAAGAATGGTCCGAAGCATCTCTGACCCGCCTGTTTTCATTCGTTCTGTTCTGCCCGCCCGGTCTGTTCTTGCCGGGCCGTCGTTTCGGGGCTTGTGGCTCCCCGTGCTGGCAGGCACTTTGCCGAAAGCGCGAGCGATGGGGAAGAGAGGAGAGCCGCTTCATGCCAACGCGGAGCTTGAGTGTTGTCGTCACGCGACGCCTGCCAGAAGTCGTCGAGACGCGACTGAAGGAACTCTTCGACGTCGAGCTGCGCGATCCCGACGAAAAGATGACGCGGGACGAGCTTGCCGCAGCCATGCGGCGGGCCGACGTGCTGGTGCCCTGCGTGACCGACCATATCGACGCCAACATGCTGGCCCAGGCCGGCGACCGGCTGAAACTGATCGCGAACTACGGCGCGGGGGTGGACCATATCGACGTGGGCAGCGCCCGCCAGCGTGGCATCCTGGTGTCGAACACCCCCGGCGTGATGACCGAGGACACCGCCGACATGACGATGGCGCTGATGCTCGCCGTCCTGCGCCGCATCCCCGAAGGCATGGCGGTGATGCAGGCCGGCGAATGGAAGGGCTGGGCGCCCACCGCCTTTACCGGCGGGCGCGTCGGCGGGCGCCGGCTCGGTATCCTGGGGATGGGGCGGATCGGGCAGGCGGTGGCACGGCGCGCACGTGTCTTCGG
>JBJOQI010000362.1:0-2857 GCA_046050045.1 Pseudomonadota bacterium
GCTCGTAGATATCCGGCAGGCAGGACTTCACGCGGGCAATGCCCTTGTCAACCTGCGTGGCATAGCCCGAGAATTCCTGGCCGAGGGTAAGGGGCGTTGCGTCCTGGGTATGGGTGCGGCCGATCTTGATGATGTCCTTGAACTCTTCCGACTTCGCGGCAAGGGCCGCGTGCAGCTTTTCCAGGCCTGGGATCAGCACGTCGCGTGCCATCATGCCGATGGCGACGTGCATTGCGGTCGGGAAGGTGTCGTTCGACGACTGGCCCATGTTGACGTGGTCGTTCGGGTGCACGGGTTTTTTCGAGCCCATGACGCCGCCCAGCATCTCGATCGCGCGGTTCGAGATGACCTCGTTCGCGTTCATGTTCGACTGGGTGCCGGACCCGGTCTGCCAGACAACCAAGGGAAAGTTGTCGTCGAAGCGGCCGTCGATGACCTCTTGTGCGGCAGCGGCGATGGTCTTCCCGAGCGCCGGGTCGATGTCGCCCTGGTCGATGTTCACCAGCGCGCAGGCCTTCTTGATGACGCCGAGCGCGCGGATGATCGCGACAGGCTGTTTTTCCCAGCCGATCGGGAAGTTGATGATCGAGCGCTGCGTCTGCGCGCCCCAGTACTTGTCGGCGGGAACCTCGAGCGGGCCGAAGCTGTCGGTTTCGGTGCGGGTGTTCTGGCGGGTCGCGGTCATCGGGCGGGCCTCCGTTGGCGGGACGCGGAATGTCGGCGCCTTCTTACGGTTTGGGCACGCCCAAGGCAATCGGTATGCGATTGTATGCCGCGGTCAGAAGAACGACCCGCGCGGCGTCTGGCGGTGATAGAAGTAGACGCTCGCAGGCGGCAGGTTGCCCCAGACGATCGGTCCGCGCCGCAGGGCGAGGCCGAGGGACGCCACGACCCCGCCGTGAACCGGGGGCGCCGGGGCATAGCTGAACTGCGCGAACCACCCGTCAGGCGCCATCGCCTCGAAAGCTGCCGAAAGCACGGCAAGCTGCAGACGTGGCCCCATCGTGCGGAGCGGCAGGCCCGAAACACAGGCGGTGACGTTCTGCAGGCCGAGGGCCGACAGGAATTCGGCCTGCATCATCTCGACCCGAAGGCCGGGGTTCTGCGCCTTCAGCCTTTGCGCAAAATGGGCATTCCGTTCGATGACCGTCAGGTTCGAGGCGGCAACACCCCGGGACAGAATCATGCGGGTGATCTTGCCGCTTCCTGCCCCAAGCTCGACAACCTTGCCCGATGTGGGGCCAAGGCCGACGGTCATCTCGACCGCAAGGGCCGAAGATGACGGGGCCAGCGCCATCACCTGACGTGGCCGGCGCAGCATCTGGGCGGCGAATTTCGGATAGTCCTTCATGCGACTTCCCCCGAAGTTGCTCTTCCGCCTTTTAGGGGGGCGCCGTTACAGGCTGATGACAGGCGCTACTTGCGCCACTTGTCGAGGCTGACGACCTCGGCATCCCGCTTGGCCGGGTGTTCCGGCGGAGAGGGTGGTTCGGGGTCGTACTCGTCGTCGTCCTGGGTTTCGAACCGCAGGCCGAATTCGACGGAAGGGTCCACGAAAGTACGGATGGCATCGAAGGGGATGTACATCGGCTCGGGCTGATCGCCGAAGTTCAGGGTGACGGCAAAGCCCGCGCGGTCGACGGCCAGGCCGTCGTACCAGTGCTGCATCACGATCGTCATGTCTTCGGGGTAACGCTCTCTCAGCCAGTTGGCGAGTTTGGTCCCCGGTGCCTGGGTGTCGAAGGTGATGAAGAAGTGGTGTGCGCCCGGCAGTCCGTCACGTTCGACCGACTTCAGCACGTCATGGATGAGGCCGCGCATCGCGCGGTGCATCAGATTGCCGTAGTCAATCGAATGGGTCATGGGCAGTCTACCCTGTGTGATCCTTGGACCATATTCAGGGGTTTCCGCAAAGGAAAGAGCCTGTCGGTCAGCCAGTACCCGCCATAACGAGGCCCGCCAGCGCCGACAACCCCAGAACCGGGACCAGCGGCCAGTGAAGCCGCAACAGGGCGATCCCGGCCAGAACCGCTATTGCGGCGGCCGCGGGATCGAAGGTCGTCAGGTCGGGAAGGGGCAGGGCGGCGGGCCCGAATCCCCGGACCGGTACCTCCGAGAAGAACAGATGCAGCGCGAACCAGAGCGAGAGGTTCGTAATCACCCCCACCACCGCGGCCATCACGCCTTCCAGTGCCATTGCAAGCCGCGGCCGGGTGGCGATCCACTCGATGTAGGGGGCGAACGCAAAGATCCAGATGAAGCAGGGCACGAAGGTCACCCAGAGCGTCAGAAGTGCCGCAGCAAGTGCAAGTCCGGTGCCGCCCTGGGCGTGGCCTGCGATGTAGGCCACGAACTCGGTGACCAGAATCAGCGGCCCGGGCGTTGTCTCGGCTAGTCCCAGCGCGTCCATCATCTGCGCGGTCGTGACCCAGCCGAAGGTCTGGGCGATGTCCTGCGCCATGTAGGCAAGGACCGCGTAGGCACCGCCAAAGGTAACGACAGCAAGCTTTGAAAAGAACAGACCGAGTGCGAGCAGGAAGTCCTGCCCGGCGGCCCAGAGCAGGACCAGCGGCGCAAACCAGAGCGCTCCGCCGACGGCAAGAACGGGCAAGAGCCGTCGGTTCGCCGTCAGCGGCGCAGGGGTCGCGTCGCGCGTCGGAAGGACGACCATGCCGAGCCCTGCTGCAATTGCGATGATGACCGGAAAGGGAACGGAGAGGACAAAGATCGCAACGAAGGCACCCAGCGCCAGCAGGCGGTGAACCGGGCCCCTGAGCGCCCGTTTCGATACCCGCAGCAGGGCTCGGCATGGTCGTCCTTCCGACGCGCGACGCGACCCCTGCGCCGCTGACGGCGA
>JBJOQI010000363.1:0-3581 GCA_046050045.1 Pseudomonadota bacterium
CGACCCTGCAGGTACCGCTGTCTTCCAGCAGGCGCGCGACCTGCATGGTCAGGGTCGAGGCGCCAGAGACCACGCGCCCGTTCCAGATCGCCTGCGCCCCGGCGCGGGCCATGGCGCGCAGGTCGACGCCGTGGTGGTCGCGGAAGCGGCGGTCCTCGTAGGCGATCAGCATTGCCAGGTAGCCTGCATCCACCGCCCCGGGATCGAGCCGCCAGCGGCCGTCCGCCACGGTGAAGGCGCGCAGAAGCGTGCCGTCACGGGCCTGCACTTCGGTCCCGGTCGCGATGGCGAGGGGCGGCAGGTCGGTCGCGTCGATCCAGAGGTCGAGCCTGTCCCGCGCCCCCGCCGCAAGGGCGAGGGCAAGGGTCAGGGCAAAGGGCCAGAGGCGGCGCATCGCTATTCGGTGATCGTCACGGTGCCGCTGTCGGTCCGGGCGCGGTAGTCGGGGCGATACATGTCCTCGACGCTGGCGGCGGGCAGGTGGAAGGTCCCGGGCGAGACGGCGCGGACGATGTAGGCAAGCCGGAACGGGTCAGCGCCGTACCAGTCGAGCGCGACGAGGAAGCGGTCCTGCCGGAATTCGGTGGTGCGGGTGTCCTCGGCCGTGGTCAGCCAGTCGAGCGCGGCGATGTCGCCCGCGCGGATCAGGTTGGGGTTGTCGATCTCGAAGCCCGCGGGCAGGCGGTCATCGACCATCAGCCGCGCCTCGCCGCCCGCATAGGGGGTGACTTCCAGCACGGTGACAAGCCGCGCGCCTTGCTTCACCGAAGCCGGGTCCACCGGTTCGCCGTCGAGCGTGTACCAGCTGCGGGTGATGGCATAACCGTTGCCGCCCGCGGGTTCGGGCTCGGACGGCACGCCGAAGGTGGTCAGCGTGACGGTCGCGCTCTGGCTGCTGCCGTTGGTAATGACCTGCGGTGCGGCGGCGGCAGCGTCCGACAGGACGCGGACGAGGGGGCCGGTCACGGGGGCACCGTTGACGGAAAAGCCCTCGGTCCCCGGCCGGTCGATCAGCGCGTGGGTGGCCAGCAGCGCCCATGTTGCCTCTTGCGTCGAGAGGTTCCGGCCCGCGATGCCGCTGGCCACGGCCTCGCCCAGCGCCTGCGGCTCGAGGGCGGTCGATCCGGCCTCGGTCGCCAGCGCCAGCAGCGCCGTCGCATCGCGCAGGTTCGTGCCGTAGTCGGCGCGCAGGACCTGCGCCTCGGGCTGTGCGGTGCCTGCCGCGATCAGCTCGGCGGCATGGCGGAACATCCGGTCGGCCCGGGTCTGGTCCCCGTAGCTTGCCAGCGCCGCTCCCAGCTGGGCGGCGGCAATGGGGGTGTCGAAGGCCTCGGTCTTGACGTCCGCGTAGTAGCGCAGGTCGCCCACGGCGGCCGCACCCTCGCGGGCGAGAACCATCAGCGCATAGGCCACCGCCCCGCCGCCGGTGTCGAAGTCGGGCTGGTAGTTGATCTGGTTGCGAAGGTTGTCGAGCGCGTTGCGGAAGGCCGTGTCGGGCACGGCATGGCCTTGCGTCCGGGCGCGGCTGAGGAAGTCGGTGACATAGGCGTCAAGCCACATGTCGCCGGGTTCGGCGGACCAGAGGCCGAAGGCGCCGTTCGGGGCCTGGTTGAGCAGGACCTCGGTGATCGCCTCGTCGATGCGCTGGCCGATCTGGGCGTCGCCCGTCACGCCCATCGCCGCGGCAATGTCGCCGAAATAGAGCAGCGGCAGGGCCTTGGACGTGATCTGCTCGGTGCAGCCATAGGGGTAGCGGTCGAGGCTGGCCAGCAGGCCCGGCGCGTCGAAGCGGGCGATCGGGCCTGCCGCCAGCGTGCCCTGCCCGCTGCCGGGGACCAGGCCCGCAAAGGCATTGCCGTCGAGCGTGAAGGACGCGCCCGCGGCAAGGTCGAGCCGCGTCTTGCGGGCAATCACCGGGTCGTTCGGGCGGACCGGGACGGTCAGGGTCTTGACCAGTTGCCTGCCCTCGGGCGTGGTCAGGGCGATGCGGATCGTGGCGTCGGCCTCGGTCTCGCCTGCGGTGACGGGGATCGAGACCTCGGCCTTGCCCAGATCCGCAAGATCGACGCCCGAGGGGCCCGCGCCGAGCGTCAGGCCCTCGGCGGTGACATCAAGGCCCATGCGGCCCGAGGGGCCGGTGGCATGGACGATTTCCAGCAGAAGCCGCGACTGGTCGCCCGGCGAAAGGAAGCGCGGGACTGAGGCCGTGACGACGACCGGGTCACGCACCAGCACCTCGTCCTCGGCCTGGCCGATGGCGGTGGGGGACCAGACCACGGCCATCAGCCGCACGGTGCCGTTGAAGGACGGCATCTGGAATTCGGTGCGGGCATAGCCGTCGGGGCCGACGGTCAGCGCGCCCGAAAAGTAGGCGACCAGTTCCTCGGTCGGCGGCGGGGCCTGCATGCGCAGGCCGCTGGAGGCATCGCCACCCGAGCGGACCGCCCCCAGCGCGCCGTTCTGCCCGTCGATCAGGCGGCCATAGATGTCGCGGATGCCGACGCCGAGCTTGCGCTGGCCGAAGTAGTGGCCTTCGGGGTCGGGCGAGGTGAACTCGGTCAGGTTCAGGATGCCCACGTCCACCGCTGCGATGGTCGCGAAGGCGGTTTCGCCGGGGGCGATGCCGTCGACCTTGAGCACGACGGGAAGGGGCGCGCGGGGGTCAGACGCCTCGGGCACCTCGAAGGTCGCGGTCAGTTTCCGCGCGCCGGGGTCCACGGTCGCGTAGGACAGGCCGATGGCGCGGACCGGCGTACGGTCGGCTGCGGCGGTCAGGGGCTTGATGACCGTGGCGGTGACATAGGCCCCGGCACCCCAGTCGTCGGTCACGGTCAGGGGGATCAGGTTTTCGCCTTCCGTCACCGGGACGGCCTTCATCTCGATCAGGCGGTTCGACAAGACCTGCACCAGCGCCACGCCCGCCGCGCGGGGGACGATGCGCAGGGTCGCGGTCTCGCCGCCCCGGTAGGCGGGCTTGTCGAGCGACAATTCCAGCGTGTCGGGGGTCTGGGCCGCGTCGGCGGGAACATACCATCCCGCGTAGAATTCCTGCGAGGTGGCAGAGTAATCCGCGCCCTTCGCCTCGACCACAATCTCATAGCTGCCCCAGTCGACGGGTGCGGTGACGGTCGCGGGGCCGGCGGCGGCAAGCGTCAGGTCGCCTTCGGCCACGCGGGTCCGGCTGGTCGTCGCCTCCCAGTTCCACTGACCGTAGAGGGAATACCACTGATAACGCGTCTCGATCCGGTTCACGGTCCAGTGGACGTCGAGCGTCGCAGGCTGGCCATCGGGGCCGACGGCGACAAGGCTGAAGGCGGCGTCGGATTTCTCGGCGACCACGCCGCCGTCGAAGGCGGGCTTGATCCCGATGACCGGCACGGGCGGCAGGATGGTCCGGGTGATCTGGCGTTCCACCGGGCGGCCCGAGCCTTCGAGCACGCGCAGCGTGAATCGGGCGTCGAGCGGGCGGTTTCCGGCCTGCCCGAGGTCGGGCAGGATGACGGGAACCGTGGCCTTGCCCTCGGCGTCGGTCGGGCCCTCGACGTATAGGCTTTCGCCATAGGGCGAGAACGGGTCGTCAT
>JBJOQI010000364.1:0-3024 GCA_046050045.1 Pseudomonadota bacterium
CGGCTGCAGGACGATCAGCACCCCGATCAGGCCAGCCACGACCGCCATGCCCCGGTGCAGTCCCACGCGCTCGCCCAGAATCGGGATCGACAAGAGCGTGATGATCAGCGGCATCGCGAAAAAGACCGCATAGGCCTGCGCCAGTGGCAGGACCGTAAAGGCGTAGAAACCGGCAACGACGTTCAGCACCGCGCCGAAAGTGCGGATCGCGACCCACCAGGGGTGGCGCGGGCGCAGGTTGCCGTCGGTCTTGTCCCGCATCAGCATGAAGGTCACGAGCGGGAACCCGAGCAGCGTCGAAAAGAAAATCGTCTGGAACGGCGCATAGTCGGCGCCGAGCGTCTTCACGACGGCATCATGCGTCGCATAGACACCGAAGGCGGCAAGCGACAGAAGCGCGCCGCGAACGTGACCTGTGGCGTGTTCCGCCATCTCGAACCTGCTCATTTCATGCTGTGTGCACGGTGTGACGCCCATCGGCCAAAGGTTCAAGGCCTTGGGCAAGATTTTTCTGCGCCGCCTTGCCGCGCCGGACCGGCTCTGCAAGGTTTGCCGCATGACCGACGCGATCCTTTCCCTGTTCGGCGGGATCGGCCTCTTCCTGTTCGGGATGCAGGCGATGACCGCCGGACTGCGTGCCCTCGCCGGGCCCGGCCTGCGCGGAATCCTGCGGCGCTTTACCGTCTCGCCCCTGACCGGGGCCGCGACCGGAGCGGCGGTTACGGCCGTCCTGCAATCCTCCAGCGCGACGGTCATGGCGGTGATCGGCTTTGTCGGCGCGGGTCTGATGACCTTCCCGCAGGCGCTGGGCGTGATCCTCGGCGCAAACATCGGGACAACCACAACTGGCTGGATGGTGGCGCTCTTGGGGGTCAGGTTCGATCTCGGCCTGCTGGCAATGCCGCTTCTGTTTCTGGCAAGCTTTCTGGCCCTGCTGGGTCGGGGGGCATGGGCATCCCTTGGCACGGGCGTTTCCGGCTTCGCCCTCGTCTTCATTGGCATAGGCGTCATGGAAAGCGGCGTAACCGCGGTCGAGCCCGTGCTGGCCGGGTTCCTCGGGTCGGGCGACAGCCTGTCGGGGCGGCTTGCACTTGTCGGGGCAGGGTTCGTCTTCACCGCCCTCACCCAGTCCTCCAGCGCAGGGGTCGCCACGGCAATCATGATGCTGTCGGGCGGGGCGATCGATCTGGTGCAGGCCGCCGCGCTGGTCATCGGCATGGACATCGGCACGACGGTCAAGGCCGTCCTGACCACGATCGGCGGCGCGCGCGACATCCGGCGGACCGCCTATGCCCATGTGGGCTACAACCTGCTGACCGGGATCATCGGCATCGCGCTGGTGACGCAAGTGGGGCAGCTGCTGCGCTTCACCGGCGGTGACGGGGCGACGGCCCTGACGCTGTTCCATACCCTGCTGAACCTCGCCGGCGCGGCGCTTGTCCTGCCCTTCGCCTTTCAGGCGACCCGCCTTGTCGAATGGCTGGTTCCGGCAAAGGGCGGGCCACTGCCCGAGCTGCTCGACCGGCAGTTGCTGGGCGATCCGATCACGGCCATCGACGCGGCCGCGTCATCGGCCTCGCGGATTGCGGCGGTGCAGTTCGGTGCGCTGGCACAGGCGCTTCGGGGCAATCCCGATGGCAGCGAGGTCGCCAGTGCGATCCGGGGCGCGATCGAGGATCTGGAGGGGTTCGTCTCGGAAATCCCCGTGCCCGACGCGAACCCCGGCCAGAGGCGCAGGGTCAGCGCGATCCTGCACATGATCGACCACATGAACCGGCTGGAGCATCGGGCAGGTCAGCCCGAACGGATTGCCTCGCTGCGCGACGGGCCGGCACTGTCGCGGCCGTCACGGGCGCTTGCCGCGCTGCTGGCGCAGGGCGCGACCGACCCCTTGCCCGGCCATGCGGCGGCACAGGCGGCGCGGCTCGGCCAGCTGATCCGGCAGCGGTCGGCCCGCCTGCGCGGGCGGGAGCTTGACCGCGATGGTGACGCGACCGGGGATGTCCACGACCTGTTCCGGGTCACCGATGGCCTGCGCTGGGCCGAGCGGGTCTCGGCCCATGCGGAGCGTATCCTGCACTATGCCGCTGCGGCGCGCAGTCAGGCGCCCACGGCGGCAGAGGTCAGCCGGACGGTCGCCTGAGCCTCAGAGGCTCGCGTCGAGTGCCGCGAGGATTGCATCGCCCATCTGGCCGGTGGTGACGGGCTTGCCGCCTTCGGGCCCCATCAGGTCGGCGGTGCGGACACCGTCAGCCAGCACCTTCTCGACCGCCTGCTCGACCCGCGTGGCGTCCTCGCCCAGGTCGAAGGAATAGCGCAGCGCCATCGCGAAGGACAGGATGCAGGCGATCGGGTTGGCCTTGCCCTGTCCCGCGATGTCGGGGGCCGAGCCGTGCACCGGCTCATAGAGCGCCTTGGGCCGGCCGTTCGCCATCGGCGCGCCGAGGCTGGCCGAGGGCAACATCCCGAGCGAGCCGGTCAGCATCGCGGCGCAGTCCGACAGGACGTCGCCGAAGAGGTTGTCGGTCACGATCACGTCGAACTGCTTGGGCCAGCGGACCAGCTGCATGGCGCCGTTGTCGGCATACATGTGGGACAGCTGGACATCGGGGTATTCGTTGTCGTGGACCCACTGCACCTCTTCGCGCCAGAGGATGCCCGATTCCATCACGTTGGCCTTCTCCATCGAGCAGACCTTGTTGCCGCGGCGGCGGGCAAGCTCGAAGGCTGACCGGGCGACGCGGCGGATTTCGTTCGTGGTGTAGCGCTGGGTGTTGATGCCGACGCGGCCGCCTTCGTTGTCGGGAAAGATGCCGCGGGGTTCGCCGAAATAGACGCCGCCGGTCAGCTCGCGGACGATCATGATGTCGAGGCCGGCGACAAGCTCGCGCTTGAGGCTCGAGGCGTCGGCCAGGGCGTCGAAGCACAGGGCCGGGCGCAGGTTGGCGTAGACGTCCATCGCCTTGCGCAGACCCAGCAGGCCCATCTCCGGACGGTGCTGACGCGCCACGCCGTTCCATTTGG
>JBJOQI010000365.1:0-13411 GCA_046050045.1 Pseudomonadota bacterium
CGTTCGATCCGGTCATGGTCCACCCCGCCATCCATGCCGAGGGCCTCGAAGATCGGACCGAATTCCGCGATCGACTGGTTGGCGCGGGTCACGATCTGGCGGGCGACGGGCGCACGTTCGACGGAATAGCTGTCCAACAGTTTCGCGGTGGCCTGGCCCTTGACCACGGCAGCCAGTTTCCAGGCCAGGTTGAAGGCATCCTGGATCGAGGTGTTCGACCCAAGCCCGTTTGACGGCGGATGGCGGTGGGCGGCGTCGCCCATGATGAAGACGCGGTCCTTCTGCATGTGGGTGGCAAAGCAGTTGTTGACCGTCCAGGTGTTGGCCGAGATCAGGTCGATCTCCAGATCCGGGACACCAACCAGCTGGCGGGCGACTTGCGTTGCCATCGCTTCGTCGACAACGGGGGCAGGCTGGTTGATGTCGTAGCCCCAGACGATCAGCCATTCGTTCCAGGGGCGGACCATGCGGACGAGACCCATGCCGATGCCGCCGACATCCGCGCCGGGCTGCATGACCCAGTAAAGGACCGAGGGCCGGTGCGCGACGTAGCGCGACAGGTCGGCACGAAACAGGATGTTCATCGACCCGCCGACGCCCATCCTGCCTTCGAACGGCAGACCCGCGTGTTCCGCGACAAGGCTGTTTCCGCCATCCGCGCCGACAAGATACTTCGACCGGATCGTCAGGTCCCTGCCCGTCAGGCGGTCGCGGCAGGTGGTGGTGACGCCATCCGCATCCTGCACGTGGGACATGTACTCCATGCTCATCCGGCTCTGCGCCCCGCGCGCGCAGGCGGTCTTGAACAGGATCGGCTCCATGAAGGTCTGGGGCAGGTCGTTCATCTCGCACGGGCTGGCGCGCAGGTGGCGGGCCTTGCTTTCGGGCGAGGTGCCCCAGGATTGCATCCGGCCCAGTTCTTCGCCCGCGAGGCTGACACAGAAGACATTGTTGCCCATCAGGTGCTGGGGCGCGGCATGCAGCATCGCCTCGGCCTCGACCGCGGGGCCAAGGTCGCGGAGGACCTCCATCGTGCGCTGGTTGGTGATGTGGGCGCGTGGCGTGTTGGCAAGCCAGCGATAGCGGTTCACGACCAGCACCTCGACCCCGTAGGAGGCAAGCAGGGCGGCCGTCGCCGATCCGGCGGGGCCCGTGCCGATGACAAGGACGTCGGTGGAGATATCAGTCATCTTTGGCTCCTTCATGGACCAGGCGTCTTTGAACGGGGAACAGCGCGATGCCCCAGTGGTCGGATATCAGGCCCCAAAGACCGCGCGGGGCAAGAAGCATGGTGGCTATGGCCAGCAGTCCAAGCGCGAAGAGATACCAGCTGCCGTAGTCGGCGAAGGCGGTCTGTAGCCCCCAGAAGACGAGGACGCCAAAGATCGGCCCTTCAAGCCGCCCGATCCCGCCGATGACGACAATGAAGATCACATAGGCCGTCCAGGTCGTGACCGAGAAGGCCGCGTCGGGGCTGATGCGGGCGGTCTGCACGTAGATCAGCGCACCGACCAGGCCGGTCATTGCCGAAGCGCCGAGAAAGACGAACCACTTGAGCCGGGCGGCATCGACCCCGACCGACCGCGCCGCAGTGTCATTGTCACGCACGGCGGCAAGGGCCAGCCCGTTGCGCGATCGCAAGAGCGCGTAGATCGCAGCCATCGTGCCAACCGCCAGGGCCAGCGCCAGCCAATATGCCAGCACGTCCCGCGCCGCCGCATCCCGCAGGCCGAACAGCCCGGCAATCGCCTCGACCCCCATGATATCCGCCGTAGCCTCGCGCGGCAGACTTGTGCCGGTGCCGCCGCCAAGCGTCTTCCACTGGGCAACGAGCAGGCGGGTGACCTCGGCGATGACCCAGGTGCCGATGGCAAAGTATGCCCCCTGCAGGCGGAAGGCGAAGAACGCCATCGGCACCGCCAGGAGCAGCCCGGCAGCGCCCCCCAGCAGGATCGCCGGAACCGGATCCCAGCCGCCGAGGATGACGCCTGCGAACATCGCATAGGCCCCGATGCCGACGAAGGCCTGCTGACCGACCGAGACCATGCCGCCATAGCCTGCGATCAGGTTCCACAGCTGGGCCAGGGTCAGCATCGTCAGGATGAAGAACAGATCCTGAATCAGGCTGCGCGAGGCAAAGGCAGGCAGCACCAGCGCCACCGCAAGCAGGACCACCGTAACATAGCCGGTGACCGTGCTGGCGCGAGTACGGGTTGTGACCGAAATCTGCATCTTGCCCCCTCAGTCCACGGCGCGCGGGAAAAGGCCGCGTGGCCGTACAAGCAGGACGAGAAGGAACGCCAGATGCCCCGCCAGAATCTGCCATTCCGGGTTGATCTGCGCGCCGACGGTCTGGGCGACCCCGATGATCGCCCCGCCAAGCAACGTGCCCCAGAACGACCCCAGGCCGCCGATGATCACCGCCTCGAAGGCAAAGATCAGGCGGGCCGGGCCAATGGACGGGTCGAAGTTTGACCGCATCCCCAGATAGAGCGCCGCAATGGCGACGATGACCATGGCAAGCCCCGTGGCGATGGCGAAGATCGAGCGCGGGTTGATCCCCATCAGGCTGGCCGTGACCGGGTCGTCCGAGGTGGCGCGGAAGGCGCGGCCAAGGGCCGCGCGATAGAAGATCCGGTTCAGCGCGAAGATCACCAGAACGGCAGAGGCGAAGGTCAGAAGCGGCATGATCCCCACGGTCACCGGGCCGAGGTCGATCGACGCACTTTCAAGGGCACCGGCCCGGATGCGCCGGCTGTCGGCCGAGAAGACCTCGAGCATCCCGTTCTGAAGGGCGATCGACAGGCCGAAGGTCACCAGCAGCGGCGGCAGGATGTCCTTGCCAAGGACGCGGTTCAGCACCAGATGCTGCAGCGCCCAGCCGCAGGCAAACAGCACCGGCGCGGCTATCAAGGCCGCCAGAAACGGGTTCAGACCGGTCGCTTCGACGACCACAAGGATCAGGAAGGCGGCAAAGACGATCAGGTCGCCATGCGCCAGGTTGACCAGCCGCATGATCCCGAAGACAAGGCTCAGCCCCGCCGCGAAAAGCGCATAGAGGCCACCCAGCAGCAGGCCCTGGACGATGGTATCCAGCCAGATCATGCCGGTTCCCCGAAATAGGCCGCATGGACGGCCGCGCGTGTGACGCCGGCGGCGGGGCCGGTCAGGGTGACGCGCCCTTCCATCATGCAATAGACCCGGTCGGCCACCGCGAGCGCACGGGTGATGTCCTGCTCGACGATCACGACGGCAGCCCCCGTTTCACGGATGCGCGGCAGGGCGGCATAGATGTCACGGATGACGACCGGGGCAAGGCCAAGGCTGATCTCGTCGCACAGCAGAATCTCGGGGTTCGACATCAGCGCGCGGCCGATGGCCACCATCTGCTGCTGCCCGCCCGACAGGGCCGTGCCGGGCGAAAGGCGCCGTTCCTTCAGGATCGGGAACAGCGCATAGACTGCTGCCAGCGTCCAGCGCCCGTCTCCGCGCCGGACCTGGCCGCCGATCAGCAGGTTCTCTTCGACGGTCAGCGAGGGGAAAAGCTTCCTTCCCTCGGGCACCATCGCGATGCCACGCTGCATCACGTCGTCGGCCGTCATTGCCCCGATCGGTGTGCCATTGTGCAGCACCATCTCGGGCGCGTTGCGCAGCACGCCGCTGATGGATCGGAGCAGCGTCGTCTTGCCCGCCCCGTTCGCACCGATGATCGCCACGCATTCGCCCGGCGCGACCCGGATATCGACGCCGAAGAGCGCTTTGAACTGGCCGTACTCTGCCGTCAGGGCGCGGGTTTCAAGCATGTCAGACATCCAGCCCCAGATAGATTTCGCGTACCTCTTTCGATGCCATGATCTCGGCCGGTGCGCCGATCCCGATGACTCGGCCGAAGTCCAGCACCAGCAGACGCTCGACCACCGAGGTCAGCGCATGCAGCACATGTTCGATCCAAATGATGGTGATGCCCTTGGCATGCAGTCCCCGGATCGTAGCCACCAAGGCCTTGCATTCTCCCTCGGTCAGCCCGCCCGCGATCTCGTCCAGAAGCAGAAGCTCCGGCCCCGTGGCCATCGCCCGCGCAAGTTCGAGCCGCTTGCGGTCCAGCAGCGACAGCGACCCCGCAATGGTATTCGCCCGGTGCAGCAATTCGGTATCACGCAGGATGTCGGCGCAATCCTGATGAATGTCGGTTTCGCGCCTGCCCTGCCCGAAGGCCGCGGCGGTCAGTAGGTTCTCGAAGACGGTCAACCCCTCGAAAGGCTGCGGAATCTGGAAGCTCCGGCCCACGCCCATCCGGACACGGGCCATCGCCGGCGCGCGGGTGACGTCTTGTCCCAGAATGCGGACCTTGCCCTGATCGGGCAGGATGTTGCCGGTGATCAAATTGAACAGCGTGGATTTCCCTGCCCCGTTCGGGCCGATGATGCCCAGGGCCTGGCCTCTAGGGACCGAAAAGGTCACGGCATCGGCGACCTTCAGGGCACCGAAGCTCTTGGAGACATCCTGCAGTTCAAGAACTTCCGTCATGGTGTTTCCGGCATCGGAAGCCCCCCGAGGCGCGGCCTCGGGGGGCTGTTCCATCAGGCCAGCGCCTCCATCTTGCCAGCGGTCGGAATGTTCGGCGCGGTCTGGTTGTCCACGATGACCAGACCGAAGGTGCCGTCCGCATTGCGCCGCCATTGCCCGCCGACAAGTTGCGTCTTGCAGACGTTGGTTGCGGCAAAGGGCGGCAGGCCCGCGCCGTTCCAGACGATCTTGCCCACCATCGTGTCCATGTCGGTCGCGGCAATCGCGGCCGCGACGCCCTCGGCATCGGTGACGTCACCGACCCGGCCCATCACGTTCGAGGCGACCTCGAACAGCGAATGGATGAACCCGATCGGCTGGGTCCAGGGCCGTGCGGTCTTGGCGGTGAAGTCCGCCGCAAGGTCTGCTGCCGACTGCCCGGTCAGCGAGGACTTGAACGGATGCGTGTTCGACCACCAGACCTCGGAGGACAGGTTGTGCCCGGCCTCGCCCAGCGCCTCGACCGACTGCGGGAACAGGATCGCCTTGGCTACGGTGATGATCTTGGGGTTGAAGCCCTGCTGGATCGCCTGGTTGCGGAAGGTGGTGAAGTCGGGCGGGATCACGACACCTGTGACGATGTCGCAGTTCGCTGCCTTGAAGGCATTGATCTGGGCCGAGAAGTCGTCGGTCAGGTTCTGGTAGCGGCCCGGGTCGTTCAGCACGTAGCCCTGCGCCGCAAAGCCGGGGCCGACGCCCACATTCGGGTCACCCCAGGCGTTCCCGTCTCCGTCGTTCGGGAACAGGCCGCCCACCTGCTTGTTGGTCTCGATCTGGTTCCACATGTTCAGGAAGACGGCGATGACGTCCTCCAGCCCCCAGAAGTAGTGGAAGGCAAAGTCGAAGGGTTTCCAGCTGGCCGGGTCGCCCGGGTTGCCCTGCTGGCCGATGAACCACGGCTGCCAGGGCGCCTTGGTCGAGATCACCGGCATCCCTTCCGCTTCGCAGGTGGTGGCAACCGGGTTCGTCGTCTCGGGCGTCGAGGCGACGAGCATCAGGTTCACTTCGTCATCGACGATCAACTCCTTGGCCACCGAAGCCGCCCGGTTCGGATCGGACTGGCTGTCCTTGACGATGACCTCGAAGTTCTTGCCGACCTCGGTGGCAAGAAAGGCCTCGATGTTGTAGGCGTCGCTCTCGGCGAAACCGGCCAGCGGCCCGGATTGCGGGCTGACATAGCCGATGCGGATCTTGGCCCCTTGGGCGATTGCCGGGGCAAAGAGTCCCGGCGCGGCAAGGGCAAGGCCGGTGGTCGCCCCGGATTTCAGAAGTCTGCGTCTGGTGATCATGGTTGGTCCTCCCGTGATTGTCGGTCGTCAGGCGGGGCATTCCCCGTCGAAGGCCTGTTGCAGAAGATGCCGGATACCGTCCGGGCTTATTGGTCTTGGGTTGGCGTAGGGGTTCTTCGTCGCGATCCCGGTTGCGCGATCCAGGTCGCCGGCCGTCAGGCCGAGGTCGGACAGCCGCAGCGGCGCGCCGAGCGATTTCGCAAAGTGCCAGAGGCCGCGGCCCGCCGCGCCATGACCGAACGTCTCGGCGATGGGGCCAAGCAGGCCGCCGACCGCCGGCTCGTTGTAGGCGGTCGTGTGCGGCAGAAGGACGGCATGCGTTTCGGCATGGGGCAGGCCGAAGCTGCCGCCCAGGACATGCGCCAGCTTGTGGTGCAGCGCCATGGTCACATGGCCAAGCGTCAGCGAGCATCCCCAGGCGGCGTAAAGCGCCTTGGCCCGCGCCTCGGCATTCCGCGGATCTGCAATCAGGACCGGCATTGCGTCGCGAAACGCCACCATCGCCTCGCGGCTGAGCGCCTCGGTCACCGGGTGGCGGTCGGGGGCGTAGAAGCCCTCCATCGCGTGCGCTATGGCGTTGAGCGCCGAAGTGACGGTCAGCGAGACCGGCAGGGTCAGGGTCAGGTCGACGTCATAGACCACCACCTCGGGCCGGATCGCGGGGTCGCGTCGGGTGGTCTTTTCGCCCCCGGCGGTCTCACCGAGGATGTCGGTCATCTCGGATCCGGCATAGGTCGTGGGCACGACGACCTGATCAGCACCGGTCCGGACAGCGATGGCCTTGCCGAGGCCGGTGGTCGAGCCACCGCCAAGACTGACGACGCAATCGGCGTTTGCCGCGCGGAAGGCAGCGATGGCCTGTTCGGTCACTTCGACCGGCGTATGCATCGCGGCCCCGGCAAAGACGCCGGCAGCACGGGCGCCCAGCGTGGCGGCCAGCGCCTCTGCCTCGTCCTTCTGATGCGCCGTGGACAGGACCAGGGCACGTGACCGCCCAAGGCGCGCCACCTCGTCGGGAACCTGGGCAAGCGTGCCATGACCGAAAACGACGCGGGTGGTCAGACCGGGAAAGGTGAAGGGGCGGGTCATCGGGGGGCCTCCATTGCGGGCAGGCGTCCGGCTGCAAGGTCCGCCAGCATCCGGTCGAACATGGCAATCTCGGCAGGGGCAACCTCGTGTCCGCGGTCGGGAAAGACGTCGACACGCAGACGTGCCCCGCCCCGGCCAAGCTCCACTGCCGTTTCGGCAAGGGCCTCAAGCGGAATCCAGGGGTCGGCCCGGCCACCGGTAAGATAGACCGGAAGGCCCTCGCCAAGGCTGGCCGGTCGTGCGTCGCCCGGAACCCCGACGCGGCAGCCGGTCAGGGCGACCACCGCATCCGGGCTGTCCTGCCCGGTGAAGGCATGTTCCAGCGACAGGCACGCGCCCTGGCTGAACCCGCCAAGCAGCAGCGGCACGCCGGGGGCCGACGCCCTGAGCCGCCGGACCAGCCCGGCAAGACCGTCGAGCGATCTGGCTAGCTCGGCATTGGCCAGGCTGGTCCGCGGGTCCACGGCCCGGGCCTGATACCAGGTCTTTTCGTCAGCCCGGGGAAGGGCAAAGGCCACATCGGGCGTGGACAGGCGACGGATCACCGCCGCCTCCATCTCTTCGGGGCTCTGGTTCCGGCCATGGACGAAGATGCACAGCACCTTCGCCCTTTCCGGCGCCACTCCGAGAGACGCGATGTCCACAATGCCCGGCATCAGAAGTTCGCCGCTTCCAGACCGGCTTCCATTTCTGCCTGCCGGTCGGCGAACCACGGAGGGAAGACCAACGACTTGCCGATGGCATCGGCGGGCTCGTCCTTGGCCCAGCCTTCCGGCACGGTCCAGGCCAGCTCGAACATCGCGCCGCCGGGGCTGCGCATGTACATCGACTTGAAGTACATGCGGTCCTTCTGTTCCGAGACGTCGGTATAGCCCATCCCTTCCAGCCGCGCCTTCAGGGCGATCTGGTTGTCCTCGTTCCCGGTGTTGAAGGCGAGGTGGTGGACGGTTCCGCCCGCCAGCGTCCAGGTGCCCTGCGGGCTGTCCCGGTCGGTGATCAGCTCGATCACCGACCGCAGGCCGTCATTCTGCGGCACGATCCACATGCTGCCGTTCGGGTCGGACCCCTCACGCCGGAACTGCATGCCGATGTCGAGGAATTCTTCCATCGGCCCCGCATCCATGACCGCGACTGCGCCGCCATAGATGCCCTTGATCGCCACCTGCGCGGTGGTGCCCTGGGCGTCGTTCACGATGGGACTGCGGGGGTCGTCGGGATTTTCCACCAGTTCGTGCGGAATGCCGCAGGGATGGGCGAACATGACCCGGGTCAGGCCGAAGCGACTGCCCTTGGTCGCCGGGATGCCGCGCTTGTTCAGCCGATCGACCCAGAAGTCGGCCGCCCCCATCGGGATCGCCTGCATGATCGTCCGGGTCTGGTTGGTGCCGCGACGTCCGAATATGCCGGGCTTCTTGAAGGGGAACGTAGTGATGATGGTCGAGGCATCGCCGTTCCTGGACCCGTAATAGAGGTGATAGACCGGCAGGACACCGTCGAAAAGGACGGTGCGCTTGACCGAGTAAAGGCCAAGCGCCTTGGTGTAGAAGTCATAGTCTTCCTGCACGCCATGCGTGCTCATCGTCAGATGGTGATAGCCGGATACAAGTGCCATGTGATCATCCCTCCTGGACGGGGTTGGGGTTCTGTGTGTCGTCCCGCTCAAGGACGAGAGCGACGTCAAGCACGACCTGGTCACCTTCGGGACGGAACTGCCCGACAAGGCCCGGTTTCACGGCGAAAAGCGCATCGCGGTCGATGGCGGGATCGCTGCCATCGAAGATGGCCGTCACCAGCCGCCGGTACCCCACGGCATTGACCGCGAAATGGATATGCGCGGGCCGGTCGAGCGAGAGGCCGAGGCGCCGGGCAAGCTGCCCTACGGGCCCGTCATCAGGCAGGGCATACCCCCCCGGACGGATGGTGCGGAAGTGGAAGCGTCCCTCTGCATCGGCCAGGAAACGGCCGCGCAGGTTGTGCTCTGGCTGGCTGTCGGGATCCTGGTTCTCATAGCGGCCTTCGGCGTTGGCATGCCAGACCTCGACATCGGCCCCCGCAAGTCCGACCCCATTGGCGTCGCTGACCCGACCGCGCACGGTGAGGGGTGCGCCTTCCCCGTTGCGGCAGAGATCGACGCCCAGCGGCAAGCGCGGCGCATCCGGCCGATAGAAGGGGCCGGGCAAGGTCGAAGGGGTGACGCCGGCCTTCTTGGCACCGTCGCGATCAAGCACGCCGTCCGACAGGCCAAAGACATCCGCCAGCAACACCCACTCCTGCCGGCGGGCATCGGTCGCATATCCCACGTCAGTCAGAAACTGCACGGCGGCATCAAGCTCGTCCGGCGTGACGCGCAGGGTTGCGGCAATCGCGAAGGCGTGTTCGGCGATCATCCGCACCGCGTCGCGCAGGCGACCGGGCCTTGCACGGTCAAGCCGCGTCTGCAGCTCGGCCGCGATCCGCTGGCCTTCGACACTGGCATCCTGCCCGTCCATCGCGCGCCTCCCCCTCTCTACTCAGGCTAGGCGGCGGCGGCGTCACCACTGATGACAATTTGAAAGAACAATATACCATATTGTTATGAAACTCAGCGAAACCCACCTTATCCAGCTGTCTGCCATTGTGGATGCGGGCAGCGTCAGCAAGGGCGCTGCGGCTTTGGGCCTGTCGCAGCCTGCCTTGTCACGGTCGCTGGCTCAGCTGGAAGCAAGGGTCGGCAAGCCGCTCTTCGTCCACGGCAAGCGGCCGCTTCAGGCAACGCCCCTCGGCATCCAGCTGGCCGCGCACGGTCGCCGCATCCTTGCCGAAAGCCGCCGCGCCACCGAGGTCGTGCAAAGCCTTCTGCGCGGGACGCGGGGTTTGGTCCGGGTCGGGGGCGTCCCGTTCTTCATGGACGCCATGATCAGCCGGATCATTGCTGGTTTCCAGAACGATCACCCTGATGTCGTCTTCGAACAGAGCTACGGCAACCTGACCGAGGTCGGGAACGCCCTGCGCGCCGACCAGCTGGACATCGGCATCGTACCCCTCGGCGCGTCCGGCGAGCCAGAGGGACTGACCTTCACCGCCATCCTTGCCGCGCGCAACGTCGTCTGCTGCCGCGTGGGTCATCCCCTGCAGAATGCCAAGCGGCTGACGACCGGTGACCTTGGTCGTTACCCCTGGGTGGCCCCCCTGCCCGGATCGCCGCTGCTGGCCGATCTATTCGCGATCCGGTCGTCGCTTGGATCGGTGGACCTCGACATCCGCTATTCCGGCGGTTCGCTGCTGTCGGTCATCAACTACATGACCGAGACCGATGCCCTGGCGATCTGGCCCTTTTCCGTCTGGTTTGCGGAAAGAAAACAGAACCGGATCGCCGTGCTGCCCGTCGACATCCCGCAACCGCAACGCCACCTCGGGATCCTGCGGCAAGAGGGCAGCCCGAACAATCCGGCCGCCGCCGCCTTTGCCGTCCATGTCGTGCAGTCCTTTGAATCCATGCAGCAACTGATCCTCAGGCACGAAAACGCGGTCGTCTGGCGGCGCTAGGCCGGAGGTCTCAGAAGGTTGTTCACCCGGAACGGGGTCTGGCTGCAATCAACGGACGTCAGCCGGGGCCCCAAGGGCCGGACACTCCTTACTCGCCTGCCGCGCTGGTCTGGCTGGTTCAATCGACCAAGACCACACTCTGCACTCAACGGACTGCCACCATCTTCAAGGGTGAAAGACGTTCTGAGAACCCACACCTAGAGCCGGGGCATCCCGGCGGGCTGACTACCACGTTTCTGCGCAGCGATGCGGAAGGGTGCGTTGGGCGCCCCGTAACCCTGATAGTTCCCCTGCCGCTGGACGATCTCGAAGAAGAACCCGTCGGGGCGCGGCGCGGAGTAGAGTTGAAAGAACTGCCCGCCCGCGTCCTCGTCATAGAGCACCTTGGCCGCGCGCATCCGTGCGACAAGAGTCGGGTCGAGGCCGAAGCGGGCTTCCACGTCGTCATAGTAGTTGTCGCCGATCTGCAGCACCGGGAAGCCGCGCCTTGCCAGCTCATCGGCCGTCGCAAAGATGTCGTCCGTCGCAAAGGCCACGTGCTGCACCGATGCGCCGAAGGTTTCCTCGACAAAACGGCCGGCCAGCGTGCGCCGTGCCTCGGCCCCGTTCAGGGTGATCCGCAGCCCGCCTGACTGCACCGCCTGGCTGCGCACTAGGCCGTCCGGGTCCGCCACATCCACCATGGGCGCCTTGCGCGTATCGAAGATCGACGCATAGAACAGCGCCCAGCTGAGCATCTCGTCATAGGCCATGGTCTGGCCCAGATGGTCGATCCCCGTCAGGCCGGCCCCTTTGACCGGAGGGGCGACGCCGCGGAAATCGACCGACCAGATCCGCGACAGATCCGAACTGGCATCGAGCAGGCGCAGGATGCTGCCGCCGACGCTGCGGATCGCCGGGATCTGCAACTCTCCCGCTTGCGCGGGCTGCTGGTGATCCTGCGCCAGCAGGGCCAGCGCCCGGGCATGGGTGGCCTGGGCATCGGCGACCATCAACGCAACTTCGGACACCGTCGTGCCGTGCGCGACGAACGACGTATGGGCGAATCCGGTGCTGTCGGTATTGACCAGCACATTGACGCCGCCCTGCCGCCAGAGGGTCACGGGCTTGGACACATGGGCACCGGCACGGGCAAAGCCCGTGGCGCTCAGAAGGCTCTCCAGACTTGGCGCATCGGTGGCGGAGGTGGCGAACTCGATGAATTCCACCCGTTCCACGGCCGCAGGGGCGGGAAAGTCCGGCAGGGCGACATTCAGGGTAGGCTCGGCCCGCCGCACGCGGTCCATCAGGGAAACAAGGCTGCGGTGGCCGTCCTGCGCCACCAGCCGAGGCAGCCCCGCCCGGAACTGGTCATTGAAGATCTCAAGGGAAAGCGGTCCCTTGTACCCGGTTGCCATGACCGCCCGCATGAAGCCGGTCACGTCCAGATCGCCTTCGCCCGGCATGTTGCGGAAGTGGCGGGACCAGTACAGCAGGTCCATCTCGATGGCGGGCGCGTCGGCCAGCTGGACGAAAAAGATCCTGTCGCCGGGGATCCGTCGGATCGACTCGGGGTCGATCTTGCGGCCGAGCGTGTGAAAGCTGTCCAGGATCAGCCCGACGTTCGGGTGATCGGCGCGGCGCACAACTTCCCATGCATCGCGGTGGTCGTTGACCTGCCGGCCCCAGGCCAGTGCCTCGAACCCCACGCGGATGCCATGGGTCGCAGCCAGGTCTCCAAGTGCGGCAAAGTCATCGGCCATGCGGTCGATACCGCCCATGGCGGCAGGGTGAACGGACGAACACACCAGCACGAGGTCGGTGCCAAGCTGGTTCATCAGATCGAACTTGCGGGCGGCGCGCGCGAAGGCGCGACTGCGATGCGGTTCCGGCAGACCCTCGAAATCCCGGAAGGGCTGGAACAGGGTGATTTCCAGCCCGTGGTCGCGCACCATCCGGCCCACTTCTGCTGGCGTGAAGTCGGAGGCGATGAAGTCCTGCTCGAAAATCTCGATGCCATCGAACCCGGCACTGGCGACGGCATCCAGCTTGTCGGCAAACGTGCCCGAGATCGAGACGGTGGCAATCGAGGTCTTCATGTGACGTCCTTTCCTTCGGCCAGGTCGCGTCTCATCCGCGCTTCGTCGAGCGGCAGACCGGTAAAGATGCGCCAGGCATTGACGCCTTGTCCGAGAAACAGCTCGTATCCGGAGATCACCTGCAGACCCTCGGCCGCGGCATCCTGCAAGAACCGGGTGTCGACCGGCGTGTACACGGCATCAAAGACCCAGGTGGCGCCGGACATCAGGCTGCGCGCAAGCGGAGTGCCCTCGTATCCGACCATGCCCACGGGGGTGCAATTGATGATGCCTGCCGCGCCCGCCGCGAGTGCTGCCGCATCGGCGCCGGTTTTGGTAACCAGCCCCGGACGCACGGCCGTCAATGCGGCCGCCAGCGCCTCGGCTTTGGGCAGATCGCGGTCGGCGATGCGAATATCGGTCAGGCCCAGGGCCACAAGCCCGAAGGCCACGGCCTTGCCGACCCCGCCGGCCCCGATCATCAGAACCGGGCCGGGCGCATCTTCTCCGCGAATCCGACGGTAGGCCGCGATGAAACCCGAATAATCGGTGTTGAAGCCGCGCGGCCCGTCCTTGTCAAACACGACGGTATTCACCGCGCCAATCGCCCTGACCAGTGGATCGTCGATGGTGACCCTGGCTGCCGCGCGTTCCTTGTACGGATAGGTCACGTTGACCCCGCGATAGCCCGCGCGCGCCACATGGGCAAAAACGCCGTCGAAATCCTTGCCCATCTCGGCGGGGACCAGTTGGTCGTAGGTCGCCCGCCGTCCGTTCTGCGCCCCCGCCAGACGATGCAGGCGGGGGGACTGCGACTTGGCGATATTGTCGCCGATCAGGCCAAGGCGGATGGTGTCGGTCATGTGGCTCTCTTGCGGAGGATCA
>JBJOQI010000366.1:0-3280 GCA_046050045.1 Pseudomonadota bacterium
TGTCACTGTGGCCGTAGAACCCGCAAAGGGGTAGCCAACGGCCGTGGTCGGATAGCTGACATTCGCGCCGATCGGCTGATCCATGATGATCGCCAGATCGAGATTGTCGTTCAGCGACTGCTTGATGCCCAGCGAATAGGTCACATAGGACGATGCCATGTCGCCCGATGGCGTCCCCGACAGGGCAAAAGTCCCCTCGACGGTGGGATCGACATGCCCGAACGACAGTTCGGCGTAGGTCCCTTCCTCGAACAGAATGCCGACCGACTGGGCCGAGCGTTCCACGCCCCCCGCGACGGCTGCCGAAGTGCCGAGTGCAAGCACGCTGGCCGTCATCAATACTTTTTTCATGTCTCCCCAACCTCTGGTGTGTTGTCGTATCCCCGACACAAGGCTAGGCATGGTGGTCCTGAGGCGTCAATCAATGACGCTACGTTCCGAATTCATTCTGCGCGCAATGTGCCCTTGGAGTCGCGGGATTCGGCAAGAATGTTGACCCAGTTGGCCGCGAAGATGACGGCGCCGCCCACAAGTACCCAAAGATCGAGCGGCTCCCCGTAGAACAGCATTCCGATGACGGCGATGATCGGAAGGCGCATGAAGTCGATGGGCGTAACGACCGACGCCGGGGCAAGCGACAGGGCCTTTGTCAGGCTGAGATGCGCGCCGATGCCGGCCACGCCCATCAGAACGACCCAGGGCAGGCCGGAAAACTCTGGCAAGGCAATCGCCCCGTCATGGCCCGCCACGATCAATCCGAAAGTGGTTTGCATCAGCGCCAGCCAGAACAGGATCGCGGTGATGCTGACACGCCGCGTCAGGCGCTTGGTTGCCAGCGCCGCCCCGGCAAAGCCGAGGGCGCAGAGCAAGGCCGCGATCAGGCCGGGCGACAGCGCGCCGGCCCCGAAGGGACGGGCGACAAGCAGAATGCCGAAAAAGCCGACCAGGGCGATGGTTATGCGCAGGCGGGTCAGACGCTCGCCCAGGATCAGAGGGGCCAGAAGCGCGACAAGGATCGGATAAGAGAACTCCAGCGCGAAAAGCTGCGCGAGCGGGATCAGTGCAAGCGCATAGAGCCACAGGTTCTGACCGGCGAAGTGGATGATGTTGCGAATGAAGTGCAGGCCCAGCGCCTCGGTCCCGATGTCGCGCAACCTGCCGGACAGCGCGGCGATGGTCAGCACGACGACGAGTCCGATCGCGGAACGGTAGAGCATCATCTCGAAGGTATCGAGCGTTCCCCCGAGGGCACGGCCAGAGATGGCAAGCGCCGTGAAGCCCAGGATCGAGCCCAGCATCCAGAATGCAGCAGCGATAGGGCGGTTCTGGCTGTCGGTCATGGGCGGTCCTGCTCGCCGGACACAGGCGCCCGGTCCGGTCAGCAATCGCCCGCGCCGGACGCATTGTCCAGTCGGGCGAACGACACGGCATGGACTGGATTGCCAGTGGAAATCCGCTCCAGAAGCGGCAATGTTCTTTTGCGCGCTCTTTGGCGCGGCGATGTCAGGGGGCGGGCATGGCGTACCAGGGACTTCCGCGGCAGACAGTGGACTTTCTGGCAGGACTGGCGGCCGAGCCGACAAAACCCTGGTTCGACGCACACCGCGACGATTATGAACGGTACTGGAAGGCGGCGGGACTGGATCTGGTAGAGGCACTCGGGCCGTACTGCTCGCGGACGGTGCCACGTATCGAAGCCCTGCCGCGCGTCGGTGGCTCGCTTCGACGGATCAACCGCGATGTCCGGTTTTCCGCCGACAAGACGCCCTATGCGCCGATGCTGCATTTGGCATTCACAGTCGCAGCAGGTCCGAAGCATCGCGGCGTGCACCTCGTGATCCAACCGCAGAGCCTTGATTTCGGGGCAGGGGAATATGGCTTGCCGCCCGCCGCGCTAGAGCACTTTCGCCGCAGGGTGTGCAACGAGGCCGAGCGGGCGGAGCTTCTGCGGGCAGCGGCAGAGATCGAGGCGCTTGGCGGCCAGTGGGATGCGCCTGACCTGAAGCGCGTCCCGCAGGGCTTCGACGCGGCCCCGGACTGGGACCACCTTTTGCGTCGCAAGTCGGTGATCCTTCGCGGATCGATGCCGTTGCCGGACTGGCTGTTCACGCCCGATGCCCTTTGGCACTTAGAAGCCATTCTGGACGCCCATCTGCCCCTGCTTGGATGGCTCGGTGCACAGGAACGCCCGTAGCAAGCCATCGCGGTTTGGCAGTCCAGGGCTTTTCGGATAGGGTTACATTGTCACGTGACGCGCTTCGGGCTGCTTTTCGCATGTATCCCGCCCGGTTCTTCCTTCCATCAGGTTTGATCCTACCCGCAGCACAGAGGAGAAGTTGGCGATGAACGGTTCGGCTTTGGAAAGACTGGTTACCGGGTCCGACGGGCGGCTTTGGCTGACCGACGCGGGTCTCGAGACTGCCATGGTGTTTCTGGAAGGTCTCGACCTGCCGCAGTTCGCGTCGTTCACGCTTTTGGACAGTGCGAAGGGCCGCCAGCGGATGCAGGCCTATTTTGAAGGGTTTCTCGACGAAGCCGCCCATCTGGGCACAGGTTTCGTCATGGACACCGCGACCTGGCGGTCCAACGACGGCTGGGCAGATGTCATGGGCATCCCGCGCGACCGGATGGCCGCGATCAACCGCGAGGCAGTGACCTTCGCGCAAGAGGTCGCAATGCCCTATGCCGCAGCGGGCGTTCCCGTGGTCGTCAATGGTGTGATCGGCCCGCACGGCGACGCTTATGCGCCCGACCGGACCCTGACCGCGGACGAGGCGCTCGACTATTACCGCCCGCAGGTCGAAGCACTTGCCGCGGCCGGTGTCGACATGCTGACCGGAGTCACCCTGTCCGACGTGGGGCAGGCCGTCGGAATTGCGCGCGCAGCGGCAGAGGCCGGCCTGCCGGTGGTGATTTCCTTCACGGTCGAGACGGACGGGCGGCTGGTGTCGGGCATGCCCCTTGCTGAAGCCGTAGCCCGGACCGACGAGGCGACGGGCGGCGCGCCGCTGTGGTACATGGTGAACTGCGCACATCCCGACCACTTCAGGGACAGCCTGCAGGGCGACTGGACCGGCCGCATCGGCGGTATCCGGGCGAATGCCTCGCGTCAGAGCCACGCCGAACTGGACGAGGCGACAGAACTGGACGACGGCGATCCGCAGGAACTGGCGCGCGACTACGTGGCGCTTGCCCGGCTTCTGCCCAGGCTGCGGGTGGTCGGGGGATGCTGCGGGACCGACCTTCGGCACGTCAGCGCGATTGGTCATGCCTGCATCGG
>JBJOQI010000367.1:0-5504 GCA_046050045.1 Pseudomonadota bacterium
CCGTCCCACTGGCGGATGGCCGCGAAAATCTCGTTCAGCTGCCGCTCGTGCATCTTGGAGCCGGCCACCAGGCTGGCGACCTTCTGCTCCTCGATGACCTTCCAGTTGATGAAGGCCTCGATGTCGGGGTGATCCATGTCGGCGATCACCATCTTGGCCGCGCGGCGCGTGGTGCCGCCCGACTTGATCGCGCCCGCCGCGCGGTCGCCGATCTTCAGGAACCCCATCAGGCCCGAGGACTTGCCCCCGCCCGACAGTTTCTCGCCCTCGCCGCGCAGCGACGAAAAGTTGGTGCCGGTGCCCGAGCCGTACTTGAACAGCCGCGCCTCACGCACCCAGAGGTCCATGATCCCGCCTTCGTTCACCAGATCATCGCTGACCGACTGGATGAAGCAGGCATGGGGCTGCGGGTGTTCATAGGCGCTGTCCGATTTCGTCAGGACGCCGGTCTTGTGATCGACATAGAAGTGGCCCTGCGACGGGCCGTCGATGCCATAGGCCCAGTGCAGGCCGGTGTTGAACCACTGCGGGCTGTTCGGTGCCGCCATCTGACGCGCCAGCATGAAGCGCATCTCGTCGAAATAGGCACGGGCATCGGCCTCGGTCGTGAAATAGCCGCCCTTCCAGCCCCAATAGGCCCAGGCCCCGGCCAGCCGGTCAAAGACCTGCTTGCCGCTGGTCTCGCCCACGAACCGCTCTTCCTTGGGCAGGTCGGCCAGTGCCGCGTCGTCGGGGACCGAGCGCCACAGAAACTCCGGCACGCCCTTTTCCTTCACCTTCTTCAGGCGCGCAGGCACCCCGGCCTTGCGGAAATACTTCTGTGCGATGACGTCGGACGCCACCTGGCTCCAGCCTTCGGGAACCTCGACGGCCTCGTTGCGGAAAACGATCTTGCCGTCCGGGTTGCGAATCTCGGACGTGGTGCGCGCGAACGCGATCTCGGCGTAGGCGTCCTGGCCATCTTTGGTGAACCTGCGGTCGATTTTCATGTCTGCCCCACTGTTTCCGGCGCTTGAGTTGCGCCTTTGCCGCGTTTTCCGCGCACGACCCCGCGCCGTGCGAAACTTCTGCCGGCACCCGGAAGAAACAGCAGTCCAGAGCCGCGGCACGCCCCCGCGCCGCGTCCGGTGCACCCATCGCTGGGCCCCCGCTTACTGGTATCGCTCCCCTTCCGGCGCGACCACTAAATCTTGTGGCCTTGCTGCCGACCAACACAACGTGACGTAGGAATGGCACGACGGTCAACATCATTTTTGCGCGGATCAGAATGAAAAACCGATTGACCTTTCGCGGTTCCGCCCAAGGGCTTGTTACCTTCCCGATTCACACACACGGGGCCCGCGACGCGGTGCCGCGAAAAACCCAGACAGTCCTGCGATTTGGCGGCATTGCTTGAGGGAGCATCGCAACTTGTCCCCAGGACCGCAAAATCTTGTGGAGAAGTGACCACCGCCCTACCCGATGCAGAGCTGCAACGCTGCCGGCCGAGTTTTCGGAAGGATGGTCGGGGCGATAGGATTCGAACCTACGACCTGCGGTACCCAAAACCGCCGCGCTACCAGACTGCGCTACGCCCCGACTGCGCCGTGGTATCTACCCTGCGCCCCGCCCAAGGGGAAGGGTCTTGCGGTCAGGGCGCGTCGCAGGCCCAGGCGGCGGTGGCCGGGTCAAGGCGCGGGTGGCGCAGCTCGGCGTCATCCTTCACCCCGATGCGCCGCGACAGCCCGCCATTGATCTCCAGCACCATCCGCACGCGGCCCTCGCCCGGAATGGCACTCAGGTCGCCCGGGACCGCATTCTCGTGCAGCTTCACCAGCCGCCCCGCGTCATCGAAGAACAGCATGTCGAGCGGGATCAGCGTGTTCTTCATCCAGAACGCCACGGGCTGCGCCTCGGGGTAGATGAAAAGCATCCCGGCCGATGCCGCCAGCGACTCGCGGAACATCAGGCCCTGCGCGCGTTCGGCCTCGTCATCGGCAACCTCGACGCGAAAGCGCGCCGACCCGCCGTCCCAGCGCAGTTCGGCCAGGTCCGCGCTGCAGGCCGCAGATACCGGAGAGGCGCCAAGCGCCAGCCAGGTGGCCGCGGCCAACGACCGGATCAAGCCTGGTCCTTCAGCGCCGCTTCCCAGGACAGGATCTGCGCCGCCATGCGCCCCCGCTTGCCTTCGACCGTGCGGATGCAGACCGCCTCGCCCGGTTGCAGGTCGGCATAGCCCGAGCGCCGCAGCACCTCGGCATGGATGAACACATCCTCGCCGCGCCGGAAGACATTGGCAAAGCCGAAGCCCTTGGCCTTGTCGAACCACTTCACGCGCGCAGGCTCGATCGGCAGCGTGTCGAGCGCGATTCCCTCGTCGGCGAAGCTTTCCTCGGCCATGATGCCCGGTACCGTGTCGGGCGGCAGAATCTCCAGCACCTCGACGGCCTGAACGCCGCGCGGCGTCGCCTGGACGCGAACGGTGATGCGCGCCTGGTCGGCAACCGACCCCTGGCCGAAGTTCCGCAAGACATTGGCGTGCAGAAGAATATCCGATCCGCCCTGTTCAGCCACGATGAAGCCGAACCCCTTGACGGGGTCGAACCACTTCACCCGACCAACAACCCGATCGAGGTCTGTTCCCAACCTATTCATCCCCTGCGACAGCCCACAAGCCGGTACACCGCTTTTTGAGGCCATGACCAAACACTGAAAAAGACTCAGACTGCAAGGCCCAATGCAACTCAGATTATACGATCACGCCGTTTACGTAACGCGAAATTCAGGGGTTCAGGCGCTGAACCGTCCAGTCCCCTGCTCCACCTCCGCGCGTCCAGCGGAACCTGTCGTGCAACCTGAAGTCGCCATCTGCCCAGAATTCGAACTCTACCGGAGCGATCCGGAAGCCCCCCCAGAACGGCGGCCGCGGCGGGTTCACGCCGTAACGCGCCGTAACCTTCGCCACCTCGGCCATCAGCGTCAGGCGCCCATCCAGCGGCTCGGATTGCCGGGACGCCCAGGCCCCCAGCCTGCTCTTGAGGCTGCGCGAGGCAAAATAGGCGTCCGCCTCGGCGTTGTCCTGTCGCGTGACCACGCCACGGACCCTGATCTGGCGGCGCAGCGATTTCCAGTGCAGCACCAGCGCCGCCTTGCCCGAACCCTCGATCTCGTGCGCCTTGGCCGACCCATAGTTCGTATAGAAGACAAAGGCGCCATCGCCCCCGCGTCCGTCGATCGACTTCAGCAGCACCATCCGCACATTGGGCAACCCGGCGGCGTCCACCGTCGCCAGCGCCATGGCATTTGGATCGTTGATCTCGGACGCCTCAGCCTCGGCCAGCCAGCGCCGCGCGATGTCAAACGGATCATCGCCCGCAAAGAGTCCTGTTCTGTCCGACATCCGCTGCCCTTCCCGGCCCGCCTGTTCCGCCACCGTCCCGCCCTTGCCCAGCCGGGTCACTTGGCCTAAACCTCACCCACCGTCAAAAAGCAGGCGCGAGGGACATTAATGGCGAGCAATCTTATGGCCGGCAAGCGCGGGCTGATCATGGGCGTTGCGAACGACAAGTCGATCGCCTGGGGCATCGCCAAGGCCTGTGCCGACCAGGGGGCGACCATGGCCTTCTCCTATCAGGGAGAGGCCCTGAAAAAACGGGTCGAACCGCTGGCCGCCGAAATCGGCGTGACCGAGATCGTCGAATGCGACGTGTCGGACGAGGCCTCGCTCGATGGCCTGTTCGCCCACCTCAAGTCGGTCTGGGGATCGCTTGACTTCGTGGTCCACGCTATCGGCTTTTCCGACAAGAACGAGCTGCGCGGCCGTTACGTCGACACCTCGCCCGCGAACTTCCGCATGACGATGGACATCTCGGTCTATTCCTTTACCGCCGTCTGCCAGCGCGCCGCGGCGATGATGCCCGAGGGCGGGTCCTTGCTGACGCTCACCTATTACGGCGCAGAAAAGGTCATGCCGCATTACAACGTGATGGGCATTGCCAAGGCCGCGCTGGAAACCAGCGTGCAGTACATCGCCGAAGATCTGGGCAAGGACGGCATCCGCTGCAACGCCATTTCCGCCGGACCGATCAAGACGCTCGCGGCCTCGGGCATCGGTGATTTCCGCTACATCATGAAGTGGAACGAACTGAACTCGCCCTTGCGCCGCAACGTGACCCAGGAAGAGGTCGGCAAGGCCGCGCTTTACCTTCTGTCCGACCTCGGCTCAGGTACGACGGGCGAGGTTCTGCACGTCGATGCAGGCTATCATGTCGTGGGCATGAAGGCCGTCGACGCCCCCGACATCGACGCGGTAACGGGCCGCAGCGGCAAGGACGGGGCAGCGTGACCGGCCACCAGATCGCCCTTCTGGTCTCTGCCCAGGCCTTTGCGCTGGTCAGCCCTGGTCCGGCGGTCGTGGCCATCATGCAGAAATCCTTTGCCGAGGGCCGGGCCCGCGCCCTGCCCTATGGGCTTGGCCTCGGCTTCGGCGCGTCGCTCTGGTGCGCCTTTGCCCTTGCCGGGCTTTCCGTCGTCTTTCACCTGGTTCCCGTGCTTTTCGTCGCGCTGAAGCTTCTGGGCGGGGCCTACCTCGTCTATCTCGCCGTCCGGATCTGGCGCGGAGCCGACCAGCCTCTGGGCACGCCCGCGCCGGGCGCAGGGCTGCGCCAGGGATTTCTCGGCGGCGTTCTGCTGAACCTGTCGAACCCGAAGCCAGCCCTGTTCTTTTCCGCCGTCATCCTGACGATCTTCCCCGAAGTCCTGACCCTGCCGCAGCAGGCAGGCGTCTACGGAATCGTGCTGGCGATGGAATGGGGCTTCTATCTTGCCGTGACCATGCTTCTGACGCGCGACACCGTGCGCGCCGCCTATTTCGCCGCCAAGCGCTGGATCGACCGCAGCACCTCGGTCGTTCTTGGCGCTCTTGGCCTGTCGCTTGCCATCTCTCGCTAGGACCACCGCGCCATGAACGACCGTCTGCCGCACGAAAAGGGCTTTCACGTCAGCTGGGACCAGATCCACCGCGATGCCCGCGCGCTGGCCTGGCGGCTCGACGGCAAGGGGCCCGGCCCCGGCGGCACCTGGAAGGCCGTGGTCGGCATCACGCGCGGCGGTCTGGTGCCTGCGATGATCGTCAGCCGCGAGCTGGACATCCGCGTCGTCGATTCCATCTCGGTCAAGTCCTACCACTCGGGCGGCGGCAAGGCCGACCAGCGGCGCGAGGCGCAGGTGATCAAGGCGCCCCAGTCCGACATCATGGGCGACGGCACCGGCGTCCTGATCGTTGACGACCTGGTGGACAGCGGCAAGACGCTGGAACTGATCCGCAGCCTCTATCCCAAGGCGCATTTCGCCTGCGTCTATGCCAAGCCCGAGGGCGAAAAGCAGGCCGACACCTACATCACCTCGGTCAGCCAGGACACCTGGATCTTCTTCCCCTGGGACATGGCGCTGCAATACGTCCAGCCCTTCCGCGGCGCGGACTGACCGGCAGGTCCGTCGGCCCCGAACCCGGGTCGGTCCGACAG